>JBGSRQ010000228.1:0-5210 GCA_041737515.1 Rhodobacterales bacterium
TGAGCGCGCCGCGCGCCGCAAGCCGTGCGGCCCCCCCCCGACCGGGCGGGCCAGACAGGATCAGCGCGTGCCCGTGGGTGTATTTGTGCGCCCGGTTTTCCTTGTTCAAGAACGGGTCCGGCCACTCGATCAGCCGGACGGGCGGTCGCTGCGACACAAAGCCATTCAGCCCGATGTCCTTGACCACAACCTTGTTGCACCCGACCGAGCCGCCAAATTCGCCGCAATCACTCGACAGATAATGCCCGATTTTCGGCCGATGAAAGGTGACAGTCAGATGACTGGGCACAACCCCCATGTCGCGGCCACTGTCACAACACATGCCACTTGGCAGATCAATTGCCACGAACCGGACGGCCCCATCGGACCTTGCACAGCGTGGCAGGGCATCGGGCCGGAATGCGCCACGCAAGACCTCGAACTCTGCAGGGACCTTGCGGCTAAGACCGCTGCCGAACACCGCGTCGACAACCAGAACCTGAAGTGCGTTGCGCGTCCCCTGGCGCATCCAGTCGCACGCGATCGCCGCCGCGTCCCACGCAATCACACGGCCCATCGCACACCAGCGATCATGGTTGATCCTTGCATCCGGCGGCAAACGGCCCGCGTCCCCGAAAAGATGGACCTCAACCTCCCATCCCCACGCCTTCAACAGGCGGGCGACAACAAAGCCGTCACCGCCGTTATTGCCTGCGCCGCACAGAACAATCGCGCGGCACGGGGCCTGCGCCAATGCCGGCCACTCCTCGAATGCTGCCTCGACCACGCCGCGCCCGGCGCGCTCCATCAATTCCAGCCCGGTCACTTCCCCGCTGCGGATCGCAGAGGCTTCGGTATCACGCATCTGCGCCGCGGTCAGAAGTTCGGTCATCGCGCCCTCATGTTTTCAAACAGCCTTATTTTTCATCTCACCGCCGTAAATTTAACCACGCCAGCCAAATTAACCCTGCCAATCCGCGCCGTCCCTCCCCCACCGATTGTTCCCCCCGCCCCGCCATGATCAGACAGAACCGGACCGACCGGGGAGTGCCACATGAAAAAGATCGAGGCGATCATCAAGCCCTTCAAGCTGGATGAGGTCAAGGAAGCGCTGCAGGATGTTGGCGTGCAAGGCCTCTCGGTGACCGAGGTCAAGGGCTTTGGCCGCCAGAAAGGCCACACAGAACTTTACCGCGGTGCCGAATATGTCGTCGATTTCCTGCCCAAGGTGAAGATCGAGGTCATTCTGTCCGATGACATGGTCGATGCTGCCGTCAAGGCCATCGTGGATGCTGCGCGCACCGACAAGATCGGCGACGGCAAGATTTTTGTCTATCCCGTCGAACAGGCGATCCGCATCCGCACCGGCGAATCCGGCGACGACGCTATCTGAACGGGGCGATCTGAACAGGTCAATATGATCCATACGGGCAAACCCGCCCGCAACCGCAAACCTGAACCATAGGGGAATGTGCAATGAGCAAGGTGAAGACCGCTCTGAAACTGATGAAGGATGAGGAGGTCGAATACGTCGACATCCGCTTTACCGATCCGAAAGGAAAGCTGCAGCACGTCACGCTGGTGGCAGACCTAGTTGACGAAGACTTCTTCGAGGAAGGCTTCATGTTTGACGGCTCGTCGATTGCCGGCTGGAAGTCGATTGACCAGTCCGACATGAAACTGATCCCCGATGCAAGTTCGGTCTATATTGACCCGTTCTATGCCGAAAAGACCATGTGCGTGCATTGCAACGTGGTCGAGCCCGACACCAACGAGGCCTATGCCCGCTGCCCGCGCCAGACGGCCGTGAAGGCGGAGGCTTATCTCAAGGCCTCCGGCATTGGCGACACCGCCTATTTCGGGCCGGAAGCAGAATTCTTCCTGTTCGATGACGTGCGGTATTCGGTAACGCCGCGCAAGGTTTCCTATGAAATCGACGCCGAAGCCGCCGCCTGGAACACCGACACCGTGACCGAAGGCGGCAACTACGGCCACCGCGCAGGCACAAGGGCGGCTATTTCCCGGTCAATCCGGTAGACGAGGCGCAGGATATCCGCGGCGAGATGCTCTCGACCATGAAGCGCATGGGCATCAAGGTCGACAAGCATCACCACGAGGTTGCGACCTGCCAGCACGAATTGGGCATGATCTTTGGCGGTCTGGTCGAACAGGCCGACAACATTCAGAAATACAAGTATGTCATCCACAACGTGGCCCACGCCTACGGCAAGACCGTGACCTTCATGCCCAAGCCCATGAAGGGCGACAATGGCAGCGGCATGCACGTCAACATGTCGATCTGGAAAGACGGCAAGCCGCTGTTTGCGGGCGACAAATATGCCGATCTTTCGCAGGAAGCGCTGTATTTCATCGGTGGTATCCTCAAGCACGCGAAATCGCTGAACGCGCTGACCAACCCCGGCACCAACAGCTACAAGCGTCTGATCCCCGGCTTTGAAGCGCCGGTTCTGCGCGCCTATTCGGCACGCAACCGCTCGGGCTGCGTTCGTATTCCGTGGACGGAATCGCCCAAGGCCAAACGTGTCGAGGCCCGTTTTCCCGATCCGTCGGCGAACCCGTATCTCGCCTTTGCAGCGCTGATGATGGCCGGGCTTGACGGCATCAAGAACAAGATCGACCCCGGCCCTGCCTCGGACAAGGATCTTTACGATCTGCCGCCGGAAGAACTGGCGTCGATCCCAACGGTCTGCGGTTCGCTGCGCGAGGCGCTGGAAGAACTGGAAAAGGATCACGACTATCTTCTGGCCGGTGACGTGTTCACCAAGGACCAGCTGGAAGGCTACATGGCGCTGAAGTGGGAAGAGGTTTATGCCTTTGAACACACGCCGCATCCGGTGGAATACCAGATGTATTACTCCTGCTGATCCATCCGGATCCGATCTTGAAAGGGCATGCAGCATTGCGTGCCCTTTTTTCATTCGTGCAGCGGAATGTGCGGAAATCCGCCAATTATCCCGCTCAAACCCCGGCATTTTCCTGAAACGGCAGTGATTGCGGCTTAATTGTGGCAGTATTCCCGAGGGTAGATCATCAATTTGGCCAAAACGCTGCGTATTTCTCGCTCAACCACCAAGGCACACCGGCCAAAGAGATGAGGAGATGCAAGGATGAGCGACCCGAAATCTGCCACGCTGGTTCAGTTGCTTGTCGCGGATGCGCTGGCACTCAATTTTACAATGGTCGTGCGGCGGGCGCAGGTCGCTCTGGCCAGCGACAGACACTCCATCATCTCCATGCAGTGGGAAGACGACGATATCGCGACCTTTGATCTGGGCCGGTTCACGTTGACGCTGGCGTTGACTGACGAGCTTCCCGGCCGCTATTCCTTGTGTCTGACGATCGCCGCATCCGAACACGCAAGTGACCTGCGCAGCGCCACCGCACGCCGCGCCCTCTGCCAGCGTCTGATCGAAGCCCTGCGGCTGGACGATCATCAGGTCCAGAGCATCTGGCACGATTGCGACGGCCCCGTGACCAGCGACACCATAGATCGCCACGTCATGCGTCTGCCGGCGGTTCTGGCCTTGCGAAAGCCCGCCGGACAGGTGGATCAACTGGATCGCCTGATGACGCGGATGACCGACGAGATGCATTCCGACGATCTTCCCGCACCTATGAACTTCGCGCGCCCCTATGATACAAACGTGGACACTGGACCGGCAGAGGGCAGCGGAACCGAGGCGCAGATGCGCACCCTGCTGCATCGCAAGCCCCCGCAACCGGGCTTGCCGGTGCTTTCAACGCCGATGCGTCTGGCGGTTCACGCGATGAACACCTCGCTTATGGCTGTGGCGATGCCACTGGGGCTGGCCCTTGCCGCCGCATCCGTGCTGCGCGGCGAAGACATGCGACTCAGCGCGTCCATCGTGGCTGTGACGGGCGCGTTTCAAGCCGCAAGTCAGACCGAATTCGGGCACGCGCTTTTGAAGCTGGTCTGAAGTCAGCGTCGACCCCACGAAACCGGTCGATTTGCCGCGAACAATCAAGCTGTGCGCAGGCTCAATATGCGCGGCCCCGAAACATTGCCCCAATCCTGCCTTGGTTCGACCCAATTTGCGGCCCGATCGCGGTGCAATTACGGCTTATTCAAGTTTCCGATCACAAGTCTTAACAGGCGGGTTGCAATGCTTCTTTCATCGTCCAAAACCAAGCGCCGTGCGCGTCGCGCCTCCGAAGACCGCGTCAAGATCGTCATCACCGATGCCGAATGGCGCAAGGCTGAACGGTCGCGCCAGATCAAGGCCCTGGTCCAGAACCTGCGGACCTTTGTGCCCAGCGCGCCGACCCGCCCCCAGATTCCGGTGGATGATGATGTGCGCGCGATGATGTCGGTTCTTTCCGGCGACCGCCGCGCCGAAATCGCCGCCGAACGCGCCGCTGAACCCGAGGTCAAGCTGCGCAACGCCCTCAAGACATCCCACGATGAAGCCCGTCTTGTCGAACAGGACAAACCGGCCGCCCGCCTGCAACTGGCCGGGCAACTGATGAACGCGGCCCTGCTGTTCGTCGCCTTCCCGGTTGGCATGGTGCTGGCGCTGAATTCGGTTCTGCGCGGCGGCGATTTGCGCCTGACAGCGCATGCGACCACGCTGACGGGCGTGTATCTGGCAATTCACAACATGGTTGCGGCAGGTATCTTTGCCTGAAAACCGGCACCGCGGGCGCTGATCCGGCGCCGGGCTTTGTCCTGCGGCCTCACTCCTCGGGGTGGTGGCCCACGGCTTTCAGACCCGCGCGTTCCGCCGCCGTCAGATTGGCAACCGGCACCACATAAGTGTGTATCGCGAACACAACTGCGCGGGTTTCGGGAAGGCGCACAAAGGTCTGGCGTTCACAGCGCACATAGCGCCCGGCCACGGGGCGCGGGCGACGCGCACCCTCGATTCGCGGCTGGTGCAGGGTCGCATCGTCGTAGACCAGATGGTTCATCCGCCACAAAGGTTGCCCGACCCTTATGGCATTGAACATGCGCTGCACGCGCAGGGCTATGTCGTCATATTCCGGCACCGGCCGATGAATACCCACAAGCGCGCGGCCCAGTTTCTGCGCCAGCGTCCAGCTTGCGGGAAAGCACAGTGCGGCCGCCGTCAGCACATGCTCGTCGCCCTGCGCTTCCATCAGGCACAAATCCTCCTGAACCAGGCGCGCAAGGGTTTGCAGCGGATTTGCCGCATCCAGCGGCACGCGCACGCCATCGGGCCGCTCGACCG
>JBGSRQ010000294.1:0-10293 GCA_041737515.1 Rhodobacterales bacterium
ACAGTGATCCCGTTCCTGCTGCGCGCCGTCAATCTGCTTGGCATCGACTCCGTCATGCGCCCCTACGCGGACCGCGTGCGCGCCTGGGAGCGGGTCGCGCGCGACCTGCCGATGGCCAGGCTGGAGTCGATGATCCGCCCCGCCACACTGGCCGATCTGCCAGGACTTGGGGGCGACATCCTGAAAGGCGCGGTCCAGGGCCGCATCGTGGTCGATGTGAACGCCTGACCGTTGCCGCCATCGGGCAGATGATCAATTTTGCGATGGTGCAGCACATTTTCTGCAGCACCGCAGCAATGGTGGACTATGCTGGCGCGAAAGGCGCAACCGCGCTGCCCTTGGCACAGCAGGAACCCCGGCATGAAAATCGGAACCAAACCCGCGTCTTACGACAAGAAGGTGGCCCTGTTGTTGCAGGGCGGCGGCGCTTTGGGCAGCTATCAGGCCGGGGTTTACGAAGCGCTGGCACGCTCGGATTATCTGCCCGACTGGGTTGCCGGCATCTCCATCGGCGCCATCAATGCAGCCATCATCGCCGGAAATGCCCCCGAAAACCGGGTGGCAGGGTTGCGGGCGTTCTGGGACCAGATCACCTCGTGGCCGGTGGCATGGCCGACCGGCCCGTTTGACGGAGTGGCCCCGTTTCGCCAGCAAGCCGGTGCATCGACAGCACTGCTGTTCGGTCAGCCGGGCTTTTTCGCACCACGCAGTCCGTTCGAGTTTTTCGCCGGGCCAAAGCCTGTCAGCTATTACAACACCGCAGCCCTCAGGACGACGCTGGAGTCGCTGGTCGATTTTGACCGGATCAATGACCCCCGCACAACGCGCCTTGCCGTCGGGGCCTGCAATGTGCGCACCGGGCGATTTGCCTATTTCGACAGCGATCAGACCGCGATCCGTGCCGAACACATCTTGGCGAGCGGTGCCATTCCCCCCGGTTTTCCGGCGGTCGAGATTGATGGCGAGTTCTACTGGGACGGCGGCCTCGTCTCCAACACGCCACTGTCGTATGTCGTCGACCACCTGCCCCGCCGCAGCACGCTGTGTTTTCAGGTCGATGTCTTTCAGGCCTACGGCAAGTTGCCCGAAAATCTTGAGGAAGTGGCCGAGCGTGACAAGGACATCCGGTATTCCAGCCGCACCCGCTACAGCACCGACCGGCTGTCCGAGGGCCACAAGGTCCGGCATGCGATCAATGAAATGATCTCGATCCTGCCGGCAGAATTGCGCGACACACCGCAGGCCCGCCACCTTTACAGCATGGGGTGCGTGACCGAGATGGACATTGTGCAACTGATCTACCGCCCGTTCGCGCCGCAGGGGTCGGCCAAGGATTATGAATTCAGCCGCATCACGATGAACGAACGCTGGATGCAGGGCCTGTCGGACATGGAGCTTACCCTGAACGCCCAACCCTGGCTGGAGCCTGATGGTGCGCGTGACGGGGTGCGGATGTTTGATGTGATGCACGACATTCTGGTGAACAACAAACCGGCAGCCGTTCAGGATACGCAGCCGGGCACATCGTCTGCGCCCGATGCGACTGTTGTCGAGCTAAGACCAAAACCCGCCAAGACCGGCCGGAAATAATGGAAAAGAGGAGAGAAGTTTCATGGATCTGGCTGACGAATGTATCCTTGTCACCGGCGCGTCGGGGAATCTTGGCGCTGCCGTGACGCGGGCTTTGTCGCAACGTGGCGCAAAGGTTGTGTGCGTGGACCGACGCGATGACAATTACGCCTCGGCCACCAAGGGGCTTGATCCGGATCGGCTGCTGCTGCTTGCGGGCTATGATCTGACCAGCAAGGACTCGGCCGAAGCCGCTGTGGCCGAGGCAACCGCGCGCTTTGGCACGGTGACGGGGCTGGTCAACACCGTGGGCGGCTTTCGCACCGGGCGGGTTCTGACCGACGCGCTGGATCAGTGGGACACGATGATGACCCTGAACGCCAAGGTGGCGCTGATTACCAGCATCGCCACTCTGCCCGCTCTGCAGGCCGCAGGGCACGGCAGCATCATCCATATCGCGGGGCAACCGGGGGTGAAGTCAGGCGCGGGGCAAGCCGCCTATGGCGCGTCAAAAGCGGCGGTGATCCGGCTTGTTGAAAGCCTGGCCGCCGAACACCGCAAAGACCGCATCAGCGTCAACTGCATCCTGCCCGGCACCATCGACACCCCGCCAAACCGCGACTCGATGCCCGACCTCAAGGCGGATCAATGGATCGCACCGGCGTCGATTGCCGAACTGATCGCCTTTCTTGTATCGCCGCAGGGGGCGGTTGTGACGGGCGGGGCCATCCCTGCAACCGGATTGGTCTAGGGGCACGGAATGCCGGATATGCTGGCGAGCTTCCTGTGGGGATACGGCGCTGTCGGTCTGGTCGTGGGCCTTGCCTTCGTGCTGATCGGTTGGGACAGGGTAGACCCCGCTGCACACGGGGCTTATGCAGTGCGGCCGTTGCTGTTGCCCGGCTTTGTGATCCTGTGGCCCATCATAGCGCTGCGCTGGGCGATGCTGGAGCGTATGAAGGCCCGCCGCCCATGATGCAGCGCCATCGAAAGGCACATGCCCGCATCTGGACTGCGCTGGCGATAGCCTTGCCGCTGTTGATCGGCGTGGCACTGATCTCGGCGCGCGATCCGCAACCCGAGGTCGCGCCGGTCCGGCTGGATGGTTTGGGGGCGGGCGGATGAGCGTCGCGTACAAGCCGGTCATCTGGAACCGCACCAAGCTGATTTACGATGCCTGCCTGCTGATCGGGATCGGCGGCTATCTGGCGCTGTATTTTCTGGTGGCGCCGCAGCTTGGCGGGTCGTCCGGCATCAATCCCGCCATCGTGAAGATGCGCGCCTTCGGGTCCTGCGCGTTTTTGCTGCTGACGATGATTCTGTGTATCGGGCCCTTGGCGCGGCTTGATCCGCGGTTTTTGCCGGTGCTGTATAACCGGCGGCATTTCGGGGTGATCACCGCCGTGGTGGCGCTGACGCATGCCAAGGCGGTGCTGGACTGGTATTTCGCCTATGCCGCCACCCCTGCGGTGACAGCGCTTTTTACTGCGAACACAAGCTACTTTCAGATCGCAGGTTTTCCCTTTGAATTGTTTGGTGTTTTCGCACTGGGTGTGTTGGTCGTCATGGCGCTGACCAGCCATGATTTCTGGATGTCGTTCCTGACCCCCCCGGTCTGGAAAACGCTGCACATGGCGGTGTATCTGGCCTATGCGGCGGTGCTTTTGCATGTGACGCTGGGGGCGCTGGCCGTGGGTCACAACACGGCCCTGACGCTTGTCGTGGCAGCAAGTGCCGCGGTGGTGATCACCCTGCATCTGCTGGCTGGTCGGCGAGAGGCCGCGCGCGATGCCGGCTTTGGCCGCGATCATTCTGGCGATTGGGTCTGCATCGGCAAACTGTCCGACATCGCCGAGGGCCGTGCGATCATCGGCGCGGCGCCGGGCGGTGAGCGTATCGCCGTGTTCCGCGCCAAGGGCCGCCTTTCGGCCATGTCGAACGTCTGTTCGCACCAGAACGGCCCGATTGGCGAAGGCAAGGTGGTCGGCGGCTTTGTCACCTGCCCCTGGCACGGCTATCAATACCGGCTGGAGGATGGCTGTTCGCCGCCGCCCTTCAAGGAACGGCTGCGGAAATACCGCCTGCGGCTGGAGGGAGACCGGGTGCTGGTCGATCCGGTGGCGTTGCCCCTTGGCACCGTGGTCGAACCGGTGCCGATACCCGAGGGCACCGCATGACCCCCAAACCGACCGACCCTTTCTTTGTTGGCTATGGCAGAATAATTCCGCGCTCTGTCGCGATGGTGGCGCTGACCGCCGCGCTGACGATGACCGGCATCCTGTTCGCGCAGGCGCTGATGCTGCCCCTGTCGGCGGCGGATGGCGGTCCGGGGGGCTATGCGAATGATCTGAAGGGCGGCACACTGACCGGGGTGATTGATGCCCTGCCCTATCCGATCTTGCGGGTGGCGGCATCGGACGATGCACCCGCGCGGGCCTATCTGATGGGCGGCCAGGCCAAGAACGGGGTCGCGGTGCGGACGGGCCAGATGGCAGGCGCGCAGGTGACCGTCGGCGGCGTGTTCGTGCGGCGCGGCGATATGGAAATACTGCTGTCGAACAACAATCAGATCAATCCCGCCCCGGATGCCGCCGCGTTCACCCCTGCCCCACCGCAAGACCTTGGCCGCTGGCGCCTTGTGGGCGAAATTTGCGACGGCAAATGCTATGCGGGCGCAATGAAGCCGGGATCGGGCCTTGCGCACAAGGCCTGCGCCAACCTGTGCATCCAGACCGGTCTGCCGCCGGTTCTGGTAATGGCGCTGCCTGTCGAAGGTGCCACCGAAGTGGTGCTGGCCGATCAGGACGGCGGCCCGATGCCCGCGGCTCTTCTGGATATGACCGCGATCCCGGTGCAGATGGACGGGCATCTTGAGCGGCGCGATGATCTGCTGGTGTTCCGCATTGATGCGGGTTCCGTGAGGTCACGCTGATGCCGGCAGGAACGCCCCTGTGGCACCACCTACTGGGCCTTGCCCTTGCGGCCATCCTTGGCGGGCTGGGCTGGCTGATCTGGACTTATGGACCCGGCTATCTGACTGTCCGGTTCCTGCGCGACCTTTGGCCACTGATCGTGTTCGTGGCGTTGGTCGGCGTGGCGTCATTTGGCGAAAAGCTGTGGCTCTGGATCGCGGCGCGGCTTCCGGGGGGCAGGCACTAGGCGTTAAAGCAATATCGTTTCCACTTTGGCTTCCGCCTCCAACGTGCGGTGAACCGGGCATTTCCCTGAAATCTCCAAGAGCTTTGCGCGCTGATCGGCAGTCAGATCGCCGGTCAGCGTGATTTCGCGGCGGAAATGGTCGATCTTTGCGCCCCTGTTTTCGCAGTCTGCGCAATCCTCGCCATAGCGCTTGTCATGCGTCACATCCACACAAACCCCCGCCAGAGGGATGTTCTTGCGCCGCGCATACATCTGCAGCGTGATCGTGGTGCAGGCAGCCAACCCGGCCGACACCAGCTCATAAGGGCTGGGGCCGCTGTCCGTGCCGCCCAGATCGGCGGGTTCATCCGCCGCCAACCGGTGCCGCGCGCCCACAGCGATGTTCTGGCGATAGCCCTGCCCGCCCGCATCCACGGCCCGCACCACGCCCTCGGGTGCGGTGACAGGTTCGGTGACGGGTTCGGTGACGGGTTCGGGCAGCACGGCCTTCAGATAGCGCATCGACCACGCGGCGATGATGTCGGCGGCATAATCTGCATCATCGGCGCGGGTGATCAGATGATCGGCGTCATCCAGGCTCACAAAGCTTTTCGGATGCCGGGCGGCGGTAAAGATGGCCGCTGCGTTCCCGAGTCCCACCTGCGCGTCGCGCGGTGCGTGCATCACCAGCAAGGCCCGGCCCAGACGCGGCAGTTCGGCCAGAAGCGAAGCGCCTTCAATATCTTCGACAAACTGGCGCTTGATCTCGAAATCGCGCCCGGACAAGGTCACGCGGGCCGATCCGTGGGTGCGGATATGCTCCAGCTGACCGCCGAAATTATGCGCCACATGCGCGGGTTCCGCAGGTGCGCCGATGGTGACAACGGCGCGCAGCGTGGCAATCTGCGGGGCCGCCTTCAGCACCGCAGCCCCACCCAGCGAATGCCCGATGATCAGTTGCGCGGGCATCCCCTGCCCCGCCATAAACTGCGCCGCCAGCACCAGATCTGCGACATTCGAGGTGAAATTGGTGTTCGCAAACTCACCTTCCGAATTGCCCAGCCCGGTGAAATCGAACCGCAAGACCGCAATCCCGCTCTGCGCCAGCCGAAGCGCTATGCGCCGCGCCGCCGCGTTATCCTTGGAGCAGGTGAAACAATGCGCCAGAATGGCGCTGGCATGGGCCGGACCATCGGGCAGATCAAGACGTGCCGCCAACGCCTCGCCGGTGTGGCCCGGAAAGGTTATACGCTCGGATTTCATCGGTCCCCCCGGTTGCCTGCGCCAAGGCTAGCGGGCGCGGGCAACGCGGGAAAGACCAATAGTGCGCGCGGGGCCATGCTCACTTGATGATGATCTCGGGGCCCATCACCTGCGTCGGCAACCATGTCGACAGGATCGGGATATAGGTCACCATGATCAGGAACGCGAACAACACCCCAAGAAAAGGCAGTGCCGCGCGGAATACCCGCATCACCGACATGCCTGCCACACCCGAGGTGACGAACAGATTCAACCCCACCGGCGGCGTGATCATCCCGATTTCCATGTTCACCACCATGATGATGCCCAGATGGATCGGATCCACCCCCAGCGCCAGGGCGATCGGGAACACGATGGGTGCCACGATCACGATCAGGCCCGAAGGCTCCATGAACTGCCCGCCGATCAGCAAGATCACATTGACAACGATCAGGAACATGATCTTGCCAAAACCCACGCTCAGCATCGCCTCGGCAATGGCTTGCGGGATCTGCTGTTCGGTCAGCACCTGCTTCAGGATCAGCGCGTTGGCGATGATGAACATCAGCGTGATGGTCAGCTTGCCCGCGTCATAAAGCGTGCGCCGGGTGTCGGCATGAAAGAATCCGGTGATCAACGCCTTGGGGTTTTGCAGCAAACTGATCCGGCGGCCGCCATTCTTGCCCGCCAGCGGCCCCATGTCGCGGTAGACGAAAATCGCGATGAAGAAGGCATAGATCGAGGCAACCGCCGCCGCCTCGGTCGGCGTGAAGATCGCACCCGTCAAACCCGGAATGCCATAGATGCCGACCATGATGATCACGATCAGCAACAACCCCCATGCCGCATCGGCAAACGATGCCCAGATCTCGCCCCAGCCCAGCCATTCACCGCGCGGCAGGTTCCTGACCTTGGCGATGACATAGATCGTCAGCATCAGCATGGTGCCTGCAAGCAACCCCGGTATCACCCCCGCAAGGAACATCCGCCCCACCGACACATCGGTGGCCGACGCATAGACAACCATCACGATCGACGGCGGGATCAGAATGCCCAGCGTGCCCGCGTTGCAGATGATACCGGCTGCGAAATCCTTGCTGTATCCCATCTGCCGCATCGCCGCGATAACGATCGACCCAATGGCCACTACCGTTGCAGGCGATGATCCGGACAGGGCCGCGAACATCATGCAGGCCAGCACACCCGCGATGGCAAGGCCCCCCGGCAGATGCCCGACGCAGGCAATGGCAAACCGGATGATGCGCTGCGCCACGCCGCCCGTCGACATGAAGCTGGAGGCCAGAATGAAGAACGGAATGGCCAGCAGGGTATAGTGCCCCTCCATCGCCTGATAGAACGTCTGCGCCACCGACGCGAGGGACGCATCGGAATAGGCCAGCAAGAACAGGATCGACGACAGACCCAGCGCCACCGCAATCGGCACACCGATCAGCAAAAGGCCGATGATCACCAGAAACAGAAGGAAAACTTCCACGGCCTATGCTCCCCTGTTCAGGGCGGCAACCTCTTCGACGGCATCCTCCGCCTCGTGGCTGACAATCAGACTTTCGCGGCGATCCCGCACAAGATCGACCGTTGCCTGCACCAACCGCCAGACCAAAAGCGCAAAGCCGATGGGCAGCATGACATAGGGCACCACGCGGGGCAGCTTGTCATAGACTTCGCCCTGATTGATCCAGCCTTCCAGAAACCGCAGGAAACCCGGCATCGGGATCTGTTCGGTGACATAGAAGGCGCGGTCGCGCGTGCCCCAGTCGATCCCTGTGGGAAACCAGCGACCGGTAGTCTGGTAGCTGCCCGCGAACGGCGCCCAGTAATCCCAAGACCCTTTCAGCAGCAGGACTGCATACAAAAGACAGGCCGCAGCCGAGGCCAGCGCCACCAGCTTTTTCGGGCCGCCCTTCAGAAGGTTCGTCACCGCATCCACACCCAGATGCGCGGTGATCTTGAACGCATGGCTGATCCCGAAGATCACAAGCCACGCAAACAGCATCAGCACCACCTCAAGCCCCCAGATCAGGCTGGAGTTGAACCCATATCGCAGCACCACGTTGACAAAGGTGATGACGGTCATCGCGCCAAGGATCAACGCGATCGCGTTCACCTCAAAGCTGTGCATCGCCCCGGCCAGCGCCGATTTCGGTGCGTATTTCTCTGGTCCGCTCATGGTATCCCCCCAAACGCGCGCCGTGATCCGCAAAGGGCGACCCGAGGTTCACCCCGGATCGCCCCGATATCTCCCGACCCCGAAAGATCAGTTCGCGGCGTTGATCGCCTGTGCGGCGTCGATGTTCTCTTGCCCCACGCCATCGGCAAATTTCGCCCAGACGGGCTTCATCGCCACGGTCCATTCCTCAAGCTGCTCGGGCGTCAGTTCGCGGATCGTGCCGCCTGCATCAAGGATCGACTGGCGCGCGGCGGCTTCAACCTCGTTCACTGCCGCGTTCCGCTCTGCCGTCACTTCATGCAATATCGTCTCAAGCTGGGTGCGGGTGTCGGGTTCAAGGCTGTCCCAGAAATCAACGCCGACGACGACCAGATAATCCAGCACGCCGTGGTTGGTTTCGGTGATGCCGTCTTGCACCTCGAAATACTTCTGGCCGTAAGTGTTGGACCAGGTATTTTCCTGCCCGTCCACAACACCGGTCTGCAGCGCGCCGTAGACTTCGGAAAACGCCATCGGCTGCGGGCTGGCACCCAGTGCTTCCATCTGTGCGACCAGCACATCCGATGGCTGCACCCGGAACTTCAGCCCCTTGGCATCGCCCGGCACCAGAAGCGGCTTGTTGGCCGAAAACTGCTTCATCCCCGAATGCCAGAAATCAAGCCCGCGCAGGCCGCGCCGTTCCATCGACGATTTCATCGCAGCACCGGTTTCAGACGCCTGATAGGCATCGACCGCCTGAATGTTCTTGAACATGAATGGCAGATCGAAAATATTGAAAACCTTGGTGAAGGCTTCGAACTTCGACAGCGACGGGGCCGCCATCTGCACGTCGCCCTGCAACATCGCCTCAAGCACCTGATCATCGTCATAAAGGGTCGAATTCGGATAGACCTCGACGCAGACCTTGCCGTTCATTTCTGCATCCACACGGTCAGCGAAAAGCTGGGCTGCGATGCCTTTGGGGTGTTTGTCGGCATTGGTGACATGCGCGAACTTGATCACGATCTCGCCCGGATCACAGGCTGCGATGGCGGTGGTGGACATCAATGCGAATGCAGCGACGGCCGCTGCGGCGGTGAAAATCTTCATCTGAACTCCTCCCAGAGTTTCGGTCATGAGTGGCACCCCGCGGGGCGACCTGCCGCTATCCTGCGGCATCGTGTCAATCGCACAAGCAATTTTCTTGGGCTGCCGCGAAATCGCCAGGGAATCCATATTTAACAAACCTCTACCGGGAGACTCCGTGTCGCGGGCATGCGTCTGCCAAAAAGACTGTGCGGAAATCCGCACAGTTTGGATCGCAAGGCGTGCGGGTTTTCGCACATCCTAACCCCGGTAATCCTCGCACCGCAGATCGTGGCGGGAGAGTTTGTCATAAAATGTCTTGCGGGGCAATTTCAGCGCCGCAGCGGCTTCGGTCGCGTTGCCAGCCCAGCGCCGCAGCGCCTCTACCAGAAGCGAACGTTCGACATTCGCCATACGCTCGGCCAGCCCCGGATTGCCGGCTTCTTCCGCCTCGTCCAGCCCCAACGCATGGCGCATCGCCGCATTCATCAGCGCGCGGGCGTTGCCGGGCCAATCCTGCGCCATCAGATATGCGATCCGGGCGGCGCTGACGGGCGGCACCGGCAAGGCGGCCTGTTCGCAGGCCTGCGCCAGATACAGGCGGTAAATCTCGGGAATGTCTTCGGGGCGTTCGCGCAGGCTGGGAATACGAACCCGCATCACGTCCAGCTTGTAATACAGATCGGGCAGAAAGGCCGGATTTGCCTGTTCGACCTCGGCCCGCAATGCGCGGTGTGTACCCGCCAGCATCCGCACGGACGGGGCATCATCCAGAAGGTCGAGAAGCGCGAATTGCGCGGAGGGGCTCAGCAAGCCCACTTCGTCCAGAAACACCGTCCCACCCTCTGCCTGCGCAAAAGCCTGCCGCAGACCGGACGCATCCACGCTGGCCGCCGAGAATTTCTGGAACGGCCGGGCGGCATTGGCCGACATCAGATGAATGACCTCGGCCACCTTGTAGATGCCGGTGCCCGGATCGCCGGTGATCAACACCGACCCCGGCGTGCGCGCGACCACGCGGATGCTGTCGCGCAGGTCTTCGGCCAGCGCTGACGTGCCAAAGATGATCCGGGTCGCGGCATCGCGCGACT
>JBGSRQ010000299.1:0-2639 GCA_041737515.1 Rhodobacterales bacterium
GTGGTGGCGATACTGGCGCCCAACATGCCCGAGTATGCCGTGGTCTTTCATGGTGCCGCCTTTGCCGGCGCAACGCTGACGACGATCAATCCGGCCTATACCGCGGCCGAAGTCGCCTATCAGTTGCGCGACGCCCGCGCCCAACTTCTGTTCACGATCCCCGCCTTTCTGGACGTGGCGGCTGAGGCCGCGCGGGGCACGGACGTGGCAAGGATCGTGGTGATAGGCGGCGCTGCGGGGCATGCCTCGCTGGAGGACTGGATGGGGGATCCGCTGGCCGCTCAGGTGCCGGTGGATCTGGCCCGCGATGTGCTTGTGCTGCCCTATTCGTCGGGGACGACTGGGCTGCCCAAGGGTGTCATGCTCAGCCACCGCAATCTGGTGGTGAATGTGGATCAGACGGCGCGCGCGCTGGGCGTGCGGGCGGGTGACTGGACGGTGGGTTTCCTGCCGTTTTTCCACATCTACGGGATGAACACGCTGATGAACCTGTTTCTGGGGGTGGGGGCCGGTCTGGTAACGATGCCGCGCTTTGATCTTGAGGCGTTTCTGACCCACATCCAGACACATCGTGCGCGATTCCTGCTGATCGCACCGCCTGTTGCCGTGGCTTTGGCCAAACACCCGATGGTCGATACGTTCGATGTGTCCTCGCTGCAGGTGCTGATGTCGGGTGCGGCCCCCTTGGGCGGTGAGGTTGCGGCAGCAGTGGGGCGCAGGCTGAACTGCACCGTCATTCAGGGCTACGGGATGACCGAGATGAGCCCGGTCAGCCATATCGTCCCCGAAAACCGCCCCAAGTCAGGGGCCGTGGGCGAGGCGTTGCAGGGAACCGAATGCCGGATTGTCGATCCCGAAACCGGGGCCGATCTGGGTGTCGGCCAACCCGGCGAGTTGTGGGTGCGCGGGCCGCAGGTGATGCTGGGCTATCTGAACAACCCCGCCGCAACGGCGGCCACCTTGCGCGAGGGATGGCTTTCCACCGGCGATCTGGCCGAGGTTGATGCAGAGGGGTTCTTCTTCATCCGCGACCGGCTGAAAGAGCTGATCAAGGTCAAGGGCTTTCAGGTCGCCCCGGCCGAGGTGGAGGCGGAATTGCTGGGCCTGCCCGGTGTTGCCGATTGCGCGGTGATCGGGGTGGCCGACGACGAGGCGGGCGAATTGCCGATGGCTTTTGTGGTGCGCGCCATCGGGTCGGATGTGGATGAGGCGGCAATAAAGACCGCGCTGCGCACGCGGCTGGCCAGCTACAAGGTGCCGGGGCAGGTGGCCTTTGTCGAGGTGATCCCGAAATCGGGGTCGGGCAAGATATTGCGCCGGGTGTTGCGCGACAAGGTCATGTCGCAGGCATAGATGCCCTGCCGGGCTGCGGAGTGTGGGATCAGCCGCCTGTGTGGCTCATATGGCGCGGCATCTGGCCGCTGACGGACTGCCGGGTGTAATCGAAATCATGGCCCTTGGGCTTGCGGGCGATGGCGCCGCGGATCGCCTGTTCCAGTGCGGCATCATCCGGGCTGGCGCGCAGCGGCGCGCGCAGGTCTGCCATGTCTTCCTGACCCAGACACATATACAACTCGCCCGTGCAGGTCAGCCGCACGCGGTTGCAGCTTTCGCAGAAATTGTGCGTCAGCGGCGTGATGAAGCCGATCTTCTGCCCGGTTTGTTGCACGCGCACATAGCGGGCGGGCCCGCCGGTGCGGTCGGCCAGATCAATCAGGCTGAACCGTTCGGCCAGACGCGCGCGCAGGTCCTTGAGCGACCAGTATTGATCCAGCCGGTCCTCATTGCCCAGATCGCCCATCGGCATGACCTCGATAAAAGTCAGATCAAAGCCTTCGCGCGCGCACCAGTCGGCAAGGGGGAACAACTCATCCTCGTTGAAGCCTTTCAGTGCGACTGCATTTATCTTGACGTGCAGGCCCGCATCCTTGGCGGCGGCAATCCCGTCAAGCACCTGATCCAGCCGGCCCCAACGCGTGATCTGCGCGAATTTGGCAGCGTCCAGCGTGTCGAGCGACACGTTGATGCGTTTCACCCCGCAGGTCGCAAGGTCTTTCGCGTATTTGCGAAGCTGGCTGCCGTTGGTGGTCAGCGTCAGTTCCTTCAATGCGCCGCTGTCGAGGTGGCGTTTCATGCCCGCGAAAAAGGTCATGATACCCTTGCGCACCAAGGGCTCACCCCCGGTTATGCGCAGCTTTTCGACGCCCATCGCGATGAAGGTCGAACACATGCGGTCGAGTTCTTCGAGGCTCAGGAGTTCGGCCTTGGGCAGGAAGGTCATCTGTTCGGACATGCAGTAAACGCAGCGAAAATCGCAACGGTCGGTGACCGAAACGCGAAGATAGCTGATCGCGCGGGCGAATGGGTCGATGAGCGGGGCGTTCATCCGGCATAAGTTAGGCGCGGGCGGTCCGACGTGCAAGACCGGAAACGGAGTGTTGATCGTGCTGGCATGATCCGGTTAGGGTGCAGACAAGAGGTGTCACATGCGATTTTCCCTGACTTTTGCCGCCGTTGTTGCTTTGGCAGGCTGCGCCGGTTTCAGCTCTGGCCGGGTGCCGGATTCGCTGCCTGAGGCAGATCCTGCGGTGGCCGCTGCGATTTCCGCTCCGCCGCCGTCGCGCCCGGAACTTGCCGCG
>JBGSRQ010000310.1:0-2970 GCA_041737515.1 Rhodobacterales bacterium
TGGCAATCTTTGCCGCCGCTGGCCCCCTGATGCCCCGCGTGCGCGGCCTTGTGCGGATGGGTGAGCGGCGCTGGGATGTCGTGCTGGACCGCGATCTGCGCATCCTTCTGCCCAGCGACGAGCCTGTGCGCGCGCTGGAGCGGATCATCGCCCTTGATCAGGCCGAAGAGCTTTTGAAACGCAACATCCTGACCGTCGATCTGCGCAACCGGACCCGGCCGACCTTGCGACTGGCCCCCAAGGCCCTGCAAGAATTGCGTCGCGCACAGGGCATCGAGACCGAAGTGGAGAGTTCCCTATGACCGACCTCTACCAATCCCAGCGCGCGATGCGCAACATGCGCCGGGCGGCCATGCAGCGCGGCGTCATCGCCATTCTGGATGTGGGATCATCGAAAATCGCGTGTCTGGTGCTGCGGTTCGACGGGGCGGCGCGGTTGCGCGAAACCGAAGGCGTGGGGCCGATGGCCGGGCAATCGTCGTTCCGGGTGATCGGGGCGGCAACGACCCGGTCGCGCGGCGTGAAATTCGGCGAAATCAGTGTGATGAACGAAACCGAACGCGCCATCCGCACCGCCGTTCAGGCGGCGCAGAAGATGGCGAATGTGCGGGTTGATCATGTGATTGCCTGCTTTGGCGGGGGTGAGCCGCGCAGCTATGGCCTTGCCGGTGAATGGGAATTGCAGGACTCGGTCGTGACCGAACAGGACGTGGCGCGGGTGCTTTCGGCTTGCGACGTGCCCGACATCGGGCAGGGGCGCGAGGTGTTGCACGCCCAGCCCGTGAACTTTGCGCTGGATCATCGCAGCGGTCTGGGAGACCCTCGTGGTCAGATCGGCAACCGTCTGGCCTGTGACATGCACATGTTGTCGGTCGATGCGGCGGTGGTGCAGAACCTTTTGTTCTGCATCAAGCGCTGCGATCTTGAACTGGCGGGAATTGCATCTTCGGCCTATGTCTCGGGCATCTCCAGCCTTGTCGAAGATGAGCAGGAGCTGGGGTCAGCCTGTATCGACATGGGCGGCGGGTCGACCGGCCTTTCGATCTTCATGAAAAAGCACATGATCTATTCGGATTCGGTCCGCATGGGCGGCGATCATGTGACAAGTGACATCGCCAAGGGCCTGCAGGTGCCCCATGCCACGGCCGAGCGGATCAAGACCAAGCATGGCGGCGTGCATGCGACCGGCATGGACGACCGCGAGATGATCGAGATCGGCGGCGACAGTGGTGATTGGGAAAAGGACCGACGGCAGGTCAGCCGGACCGAACTGATCGGCATCATGCGTCCGCGCGTCGAGGAAGTGCTGGAAGAAGTGCGCGTGCGCCTTGATGCTGCCGGGTTCGAACATCTTCCAAGTCAGCAGATCGTGCTGACCGGCGGTGCAAGCCAGATCCCCGGCCTTGATGGCCTGGCCGCGCGTATTCTGGGGCAACGGGTACGGCTTGGCCGCCCGCTCCGGGTGCAGGGCCTGCCGCAGGCGGTAACCGGACCCGCATTTTCCAGCGCCGTGGGGCTGTGCCTGTTTGCCGCGCACCCGCAAGACGAGTGGTGGGACTTTGAAATCCCCTCTGAACGATACCCCGCACGGTCACTGAAAAGGGCCCTCAAATGGTTCAAGGACAACTGGTAGCCGCTAGATACAGCTTGTGCGGCGAAATATCGCTGAGATCATCCCGTTTGGCCCCATATTTTGTGGCACAAATGCGTTTTTCGCGTGACCTGTGGTCATGTGATGGGTAGAGTCATGAAAATTTTTGCAAGCGGCGTCCGGGACAGGCGACGAAGGCAGATCTAAAAGTACACCGGCGCGATGGGACAGCGCCACGGCACAACAAAAAAGCAGGCGGATAGACAATGGCACTCAATCTTATCATGGACAGCAACGACCAGCAGCAGGAGCTCAAGCCGCGGATCACCGTCTTTGGTGTCGGTGGGGCAGGCGGCAACGCGGTCAACAACATGATCGACCAGCAGCTTGAAGGCGTGGAATTCGTGGTCGCCAACACCGATGCGCAGGCGCTGCAGCAAAGCCGTGCGGGTGCGCGCATCCAGATGGGTGTCAAGGTGACCGAAGGTCTGGGTGCAGGCGCGCGGCCGACCGTGGGTGCCGCTGCAGCCGAAGAAACGATCGAGGAAATCGTCGATCATCTGGCCGGCGCGCACATGTGTTTCATCACCGCAGGCATGGGCGGCGGCACCGGCACCGGGGCGGCCCCGATCATCGCGCAAGCCGCGCGCGAATTGGGCGGTCTGACCGTGGGCGTGGTGACCAAACCCTTCCAGTTCGAGGGCAACAAGCGCATGCGGCAAGCCGAAGAAGGCATTGAAGCGCTTCAGAAGGTTGTCGATACGCTGATCATCATCCCGAACCAGAACCTGTTCCGGCTTGCGAATGAGCGCACCACCTTTACCGAAGCCTTCGCAATGGCCGATGACGTTCTGTATCAGGGCGTCAAGGGCGTGACCGACCTGATGGTGCGCCCCGGCCTGATCAACCTCGATTTCGCCGATGTCCGCGCCGTAATGGACGAGATGGGCAAGGCAATGATGGGCACGGGCGAGGCGTCGGGCGAAGAACGCGCGCGTCAGGCCGCCGAAAAGGCCATCGCCAACCCGCTGCTGGACGAGATAAGCCTGAATGGCGCCAAGGGCGTGCTGATCAACATCACCGGCGGTTACGATCTGACCCTGTTCGAACTTGACGAAGCCGCAAGCGTGATCCGCGAAAAGGTTGATCCCGATGCGAATATCATCGTGGGCTCGACGCTTGATACTTCGATGGAAGGCACAATCCGTGTTTCCGTTGTGGCCACTGGAATTGATGTGACCAAAGCCCGCGATGAGGCGCATCCGGTGGCGCGTCGTCCGATGGCGGCCCCGTTGCAGCATGTCTCTGCCGCCGCCGCAGAACCGCGCCGTTCAGGCCGCCGAAAAGGCCATCGCCAACCCGTTGCTGGATGAAATCAG
>JBGSRQ010000321.1:0-3775 GCA_041737515.1 Rhodobacterales bacterium
GTGACGATTGTTGCAGGCGCGATAGCCACCCCGAGACGTGGGCGGCGGCCAGATCGGACTGGATACCGATGCGGTAACCAGCTTGATTGGTGCCTGAATGTTCGAGGCCACGCAGCGCTTCGTTCCAGTCGCGCCGCAGCATGCGGGCATGATCGGTAAATCGCTGGCCAGCAGTCGTCAGCAGCGTACCGGCGCGGCTGCGGTCGAACAACCGAGAGTCGAGCGCCGCCTCAAGTGCCGCAACCCGGCCCGACACGGTCGACTGCGATATGCCCAACCGTTGGGCAGTGCGGTTGAAGCTGCGCGTTTCCGCCAGATCGAGAAAGGTGTCGATGAGTTCTATCTGCATGCATTGCACTCTCGATGGTCAATCTGATCGGTTATTCCGATTAATGGTGAGATTGGCAAGCGATAGCGACGGGAAACGTCGCAAACGATAATCCGCGCGCTTTTTATGGAGGACTGGATGTCTGGTGAATCAGAGACGCTGGAACGGAGCACGATCCGCCGTGGGGGTGGCCGGGCAGGGCGTCTGGCCGTGCGATCTGCGCCGCTCGCCGACAACATCCGTCCGATCCGGCCCGGTCTGTCTGGCGGGCAATACAAACCGCTGACTGAAGCAGGCGTTCGCAGGATCCACGAAGCAGCGCTCGACGCCATGGAAACAATTGGATTTGCCGACGCTCCGCCGTCCGGTGTCGAAATCCTTCTCAACGCCGGGTGCATTCAGGGCGATGACGGGCGCATCCGGTTCCCTCGTGCCTTGGTCGAGGACATGCTGGCGATTGCCGCGCGCGACATCACGTTGCATGCGCGCGATGAGAAATTCGATCTGCATCTGAGCGGCAGCAACGTGCATTTCGGCACGGCGGGGGCGGCGGTGCATATCGTTGATCTGGAAACCAACACCTATCGCGATTCCACAGCGCAGGATCTTTATGACGCCGCGCGCATCACGCAAAACCTGGACAATGTGCATTTCTTTCAGCGCGCCATGGTCTGCCGCGATGTGCTGGACAATCAGGAGATGGACCTGAACACGCTTTATGCCTGTCTGTCTGGCACCAAGAAGCATGTGGGCACCAGTTTCAGCGACCCGTCGCATGTGAAGGCGTGTTTTGACATGCTGCACATGGTGGCAGGGGGCGAAAAGGCGTGGCGGGACCGGCCCTTTGTCTCGAACTCCAATTGTTTCGTTGTTCCGCCGATGAAATTCGCCGAGGAAAGCTGCATCACGATGGAGGCCTGTATTCGTGCCGGCATGCCGATGCTTTTGCTGAGCGCGGGGCAGGCGGGGGCGACGGCACCTGCGCCGATTGCGCTGGCGATCGTGCAGGCGATGGCGGAATGTCTGGCCGGTGTGGTTTATGCCAATGCGATTCAGCCCGGTGCGCCGTGCATTTTCGGGACCTGGCCGTTTGTTTCCGATCTGCGGACCGGGGCGATGTCGGGGGGCAGTGCGGAACAGGCGCTGCTGACCGCCGGTTGTGCACAGATGCACCGCTTTTATGACCTGCCGGGCGGTGCTGCGGCGGGGATCAGCGATTCCAAACTGCCCGACATGCAGGCGGGATGGGAGCAGGCGATCACCAACACGCTGGCGGGTCTGTCGGGGCTGAACATGGTCTATGAGGCGGTCGGGATGCATGCCTCGCTTCTGGGCTTCTGTCTGGAGAGCCTTGTTCTGGGTGATGACATTCTGGGGCAGGTCATGCGCACGGTGCGCGGCATTGACGTGACCGAGGATTCGACCAGCATCGAGGCAATGAAGGCGGTCTGTCTGGGCGGGCCCGGGCATTATCTGGGGTCGGATCAGACCCTTGCGCTGATGCAGACGGAGTACATCTACCCCACCGTCGGCAACCGGATGAGCCCCAAGGAATGGGTGGAGGCCGGCCGGCCGATGCTGCTGGACCGTGCCATTGCGCGCAAGAACGAATTGCTGGCCAAGGCGGGCAGTCAGATCGACGCCGAGATTGACGCGGCAATCCGTGCGACATGGAATATCTATTTCCATTGAGCCAGGGTCGGTCACGGCACAGGGCAGGGCGCGGGCAGGCTTGCCAAATGACCGGGCGGGTTTCACACTGCCCGGCAATGGGGGCCGGACAGGCCCGGAAATCTGACAGATGAGGATACCACCATGGTCATGGACAACGCATTGAAATTCTACATCAACGGCGCTTGGGTTGCCCCCAGGGGCAAAGAGCGCATGGGCGTTGAAAACCCCGCGACGGAGGAAATTCTGGGCGAAATCGCCTTGGGGTCCGAGGCCGATGCGGACGCGGCCATCATGGCGGCGCGGGCGGCGTTCGACGCCTATACCGTCTGGCCCGTGGCTGACCGGATCGCCCTCGTGCAAAAAGTGCTGGATGAATACAACGCCCGCTACGAAGACATGGCGCAGGCAATGAGCCTTGAGATGGGCGCGCCGATCGAATGGGCACGCGGCGCGCAGGCCTGGGCCGGGCAGGTGCATATCGAAAGCACCATCAAGGCCGCCAAAGATATGAAATGGGAATATTCGCGCGGTACCACGCGGATCGTGCATGAGGGTATCGGCGTTGCGGCGATGATCACGCCCTGGAACTGGCCGATGAACCAGATCGCCTGCAAGGTGGCGCCTGCACTGATTGCCGGCTGCACGATGGTGCTGAAACCTTCGGAGATTGCTCCGCTGTCGGGGCTGCTCTTTGCCGAGGTTTGCCATGCCGCCGGGGTTCCGGCCGGGGTGTTCAACCTGGTGAACGGCACCGGGGCGGTGGTTGGTGCGCGCCTTTCCAGCCATCCCGAGGTGGATATGGTCAGCTTTACCGGCTCCACCCGCGCAGGCACTGCCGTTGCGGCCGCGGCGGCACCGACCGTCAAGCGCGTGGCGCAGGAGTTGGGGGGCAAGTCGCCCAACATCATTCTGGCATCGGCCGATCTGAAAGCGGCGGTAACGGCGGGGGCCGAGGCCTGTTTTTCCAACACTGGCCAATCGTGCGATGCGCCGACCCGGATGTTGGTGAGCCGCGCGCAGCATGACGAGGCGTTGGGCTATGCAAAGGCTGCAGCGGACGCGGTTGTGGTCGGCGATCCGATGGACGAGGGCACGACGATGGGGCCGCTGGTCAGCAAGATGCATTTCGACAAGGTTCAGGGGCTGATCCAGAAGGGTATCGACGAAGGCTCGCATCTGGTGTGCGGCGGCCTTGGACGGCCCGTGGGTGTGAACCGGGGCTGGTTCGTGCGGCCGACTGTTTTTGGTAACATGACCAATGACATGACCATCGCCAGGGAAGAGATTTTCGGGCCGGTGCTGGCGATTCTGCCCTACGATTCGATTGATCACGCCGTGGAGATTGCGAATGACACGCCTTACGGCCTGGCCGCCTATATCGCAGGGCCGGTCGAGGAGGCGAGACCCATTGCACGCCGCTTGCGGGCCGGAACGGTAAACCTGAATTACCCGGATTGGGACACGTTCGCGCCGTTCGGCGGCTACAAGCAATCGGGCAACGGTCGCGAATATGCCGATTGGGCGATCCATGATTTTTGCGAGGTCAAGGGCATCGTCGGCTACGGAGAAGCCTGATAGGGAGGCAAGATGCATTACGGCTATATCGGGCTGGGCAATCTGGGCGGGCATCTGGCCGCGAGTTTGCTGAAGGCAGGATTCAAGGTCACGGTCTTTGACCTCGACCCTTCTCTGGCGGCGCGACATGTGGCGGCGGGGGCCGTGCTTGCGACCAGCCCGGCGGCGCTGGCAGGCGCGGTGGATCATGTGATCACC
>JBGSRQ010000414.1:0-3367 GCA_041737515.1 Rhodobacterales bacterium
GAGAATGCAGCCCCCTGCGGTGCCGCGCGTCTGGCAATGGTGGCCGCCGGTGCGCCGCTTGACCAGATCGGCGGGGCCCTGCCGGCGCGCAGTATCATCCTGCCGGACGCGGATCTTCAGTCCGATCTTGCCGCCCGCAAGGTGCGGTTCGACGCGCTTATGCCTCAGCCTTAGTCAGGCGTTCGCGGCGGTCAGGCGCGCACGCCCGAAAACCGCTGCTGCCAGTCGGCGCGTTCCTCGTCGGTGATCTTGCGGAACAGGTTTTCCGGCACGTCGAACGCGTGACCTTCGGGCAAGGCGCGGATCGCATGTGCCATATCCTCGGGCCATGACCAGTCGTCAGAGTGCAGTGCCGCCATCATCGCCTCGGCCGCGTCGGGAATGAAGGGGCGCGACAGCACCGCATAGACCCGGATCAGGTTCAGCGCGAGGCGGATCATTGCCTGTGCCGCGTCCGGATCGGTCTTGACGACGCTCCAGGGTGCCGCCGCCTGCAGGTACTCGTTGCCCGCAACCCAGATCGCACGCAACTCGGCTGCGGCCTTGCGAACCTCCATCGCGTCCATCAGGGCGGCATAATCCGTGATCCGCGCGCCGATATCGGCGATCAGCGCGGTTTCCAACGGGCCGAAACTGCCACCCGCCGGCACCGTTGCCCCGAATTTCGAGACGGCGAATTTCGTGACCCGGCTGACCAGATTGCCCAGCACATCGGCCAGATCCTTGTTCACCGAAGTCTGGAAATTCTCCCATGTGAATTCGCTGTCACTGTTTTCGGGCGCATGGCTGAGCAGCCACCAGCGCCAGTAATCCGGCGGCAGGATCGACAAGGCCTGATCCATGAATACACCCCGCCCCTGCGATGTGCTGAACTGGCCGCCGTCATAATTCAGGTAATTGAACGATTTGATGTAATCGACCAGCTTCCACGGCTGGCCCGACCCCATGATCGTGGCAGGAAAGGACAGGGTGTGGAATGGCACGTTGTCCTTGCCCATGAACTGCACATAACGCACATCGTCTGCGCCCAGATCGGTGCGCCACCAGCGTTGCCATGCACTGTCGGGCAGGCCTTGTGCGTCGGCCCATTCGGCGGTGGCCGCGATGTATTCGATGGGCGCGTCGAACCAGACGTAGAACACCTTGCCCTCCATCCCCGGCCACGGCTGATCGCCGCGTTTGACGGGGACGCCCCAGTGCAGATCGCGGGTGATGCCCCGGTCCTGCAAACCGTCGCCATCGTTGAGCCATTTCTTCGCGATGGATGTAGTCAGGATCGGCCAGTCGGTTTTCGAATTGATCCACGCCTCAAGCTTGCCGCGCAGAGACCGTTGTTTGAGATAAAGGTGCTTGGTCTCCCGAACCTCCAGCGCGGTTGACCCCGAAATGGCCGAGCGCGGGTTGATCAGATCGGTGGGATCAAGCTGCTTGGTGCAGTTTTCGCACTGATCACCGCGCGCCTTGTCATAGCCGCAGTTGGGGCAGGTGCCCTCGATATAACGATCCGGCAGAAAGCGGTTGTCGGCTATGGAAAAGACCTGCTTTTCCGACACTTCCTCGATCAGGCCATTGTCGGCCAGAACGCCTGCGAAGGCTTGGGTCAGGCGGTGGTTTCGCGCGCTGGAGGACCGCCCGAAATGATCGAATGACAGGCGGAACCCATCGGCAATGCCTTTCTGAACCGCATGCATTTCGGCGCAGAATTCTTCCACCGGCTTGCCTGCCTTGGCCGCGGCAAGTTCGGCGGGTGTGCCGTGTTCGTCGGTGGCGCAGATGAACATGACCTCATTGCCGCGCGCCCGCTGGTAGCGTGCGTAAAGATCTGCGGGCAACTGGCTGCCCACCAGATTGCCCAAGTGTTTGATCCCGTTGATATAGGGAATGGCCGAGGTGATAAGAATGCGTGCCATGGCGGCCCCTTTGCTGACGCGCAATGTCTTATCGCGGCTGGGGCGTCAGTGCCAGTGGGCAGTTGGCCCATCCTGTGGTCGGGGTTTGTCGGCGGTCAGCGCGATTGGTCGGGTGGCGGCACGCGCCCCTTGAGCATGCGGGTCAGGGTGCCGTCGCCCTCCATTTCGCGCTTGAGCGCCGCCAGAATGTGCAGCGTCAGCAGGCTGTAGATGCACATGCCAAACAGGCCGTGCAGCGCGAAGCCGGTCTTTTCCCATGCCTCGGACACCGGGGCGACGGGGGGCAGCGTGACGGTGTTCCACAACACCACGTCGATGCCTGTGGCCGAGCTTGCAACCCAGCCCGCAAGCGGCATCGCGATCAAGAGTGCGTAGAACGCAAGGTGGCCCGCGCGGGCGAAGATAACACTCCACCCGGTGCCGATGGGGCGGGGCGGCGGGCTGATCAGGTGCCAGATCACCCGCAAGATTACCAGCGCCAGCAGTGTCAGGCCGAGGCTTTTGTGCAGGCCGTAAAGCCACAAACTGTCAAGGCCGGGCGTCATGTCGGTGATCCGCGCACCCAATGCCAGCAGGACGATGATCAGCAGAGCCATGCTCCAGTGCAGCGCCCGTGAGACGATCCCGTAGCTTTGAGAGCTGTTGCGCAATTCCATTGCGGAAACTCCGTCAGTTCACCGCAGCAATCTGCGCCAGAATATCAAGCCGCACCTGATCACTGACCAGATCCGACCAGCCGGTTGCGCCAAAATCGCTGCGTTGCACGGCCCCGGTCATGCGGATGGTCAGGTGGCTTTGGTCATCCGCTGCAAACCCGGCCTGCCGCGCGATGCGGGCCTGCATCACAACCGGGCGCGCAATGCCACGGATGGTCAGGCTTCCCTCGACCTTTGCGGTGCCATCGGCGGCGGCGGTCACGCGGGTGCTTTGAAAGGTGATCGTCGGGTATTCCCGCGCGTTCAGCACCTTTGGCCCCTTCATCGCCTGCGCGGCAAAGGGAAAGCTGGCGCTGGCCCCGCTGGCATCCAGCGTCACCGCGATCTGGCTGGCGGCGACCGATTTGAAATCAAGCTGCAGATCAGCGCGGGTCACGGGCATGGTGCCGGTGATTTTATCCGGGCCGAAATCCGTCTCGAAGCCCACAACAGAGGCTTCGGGCAACAGCGAATATGCTGTCAGCCCGGCCTGTGCCTGGGTGGCCAGCAGGGCGGTGAGGGCGGCAATCATCTGTAGCTTGTGCATGTCAGAGCCTCCGAAGGCAAAGAATAGCACGGAAATGCCCGATTGCAGCAGTGCCGGCCGATAATTTGCGCGGCCGGTCACACCGGGCAGGGGGTCAGCGACGGTTGTCCATACCGCGGGCGATACATCGTCCATGCCGCCACCGGATCGGTGCGGGCGCGAAGGCGCTGCAACCGCCAGCCCGGAACGCCCCCCTCAAGCGCAAGGTTCGGCCC
>JBGSRQ010000420.1:0-4498 GCA_041737515.1 Rhodobacterales bacterium
CCGTTCTCCATGACCCCGCGCACCGCAAGGATGTCGGTGGAAGTGGGCGGGGCCAAAGTGACCCGCGCCTGACGCGCAGCCTGTTCCAATTGCCCCAAGGCAGCCAGCACACCTCCAAGCACACTCGTATTGATCACCAGCACCTCGGTCTCACCGACATCGCGTGCAACCTTGAGCGACATACTCACGTTTCCGCGTTGTACCGCGCGTGAAACGTCCGCCCGCAGTGCCGCCTCAAGCCCTTCGATCCAATCTGGCACCCGCAGCCGCAGGTCCAACCCCTTGCCGTTGACCGACCGGATATCCCAGGCCCAGCCATAGCCCGCCCCCTGCCCTTTGGCGGCAGCAAATCCGGTCATTGAGGTGATCATGAACTGATGGTCCTTTCACATGCGGCGGGCCGGGCCAGCACCGTGGCATTTACCAATTGTATAGAATGCGCGCGATTTCCATGCGCAATCGTGTATCTTTACGATTGAGCAAGAAGTGTTGCGTCAGGATTAACGCAGGCGATCAAAACGCGCCGCCTCTCCCTGACACAAAGGATGGAGACGACCATGCTGATCCAGTTCCCGGGTGCCCGCAAAAGCCTGACCCAGTCCGTACCGACGCTTGCCGCGCCGCCCGCGATGATGCAGATGCGCGGCTATTGGGAGGCGCTGCGTCAGGGCAGCCGCCTGCCGCTACGGTCCGAAATCGACCCGCGCGGAATTGACGGCGCGCTGGAGGGCGCGTTTCTGCTGGAACAGGTTGCCCCGACCGTTGCGCGGTTCCGGCTGGCAGGCATGTCGCTGGTCGATCTGATGGGGATGGAGGTGCGCGGCATGCCTTTGTCGGCGATGTTCGCCCCGACCGACCGCAACCGACTGGCCGGGGCACTGCAACAGGTTTTTGAAACCCCCGCCACGCTGGACATGACGCTGGAGGCGGAACGCGGCATCGGCAAACCCGCCCTCTGCGCGCGGATGCTGATCCTGCCGCTGGGCCAGTCCGATGAGGAACGCCCGCAAGCGCTGGGATGTCTGGCGCTATCGGGCGAGATCGGGCGCAATCAGCGCCGCTTTCACGTCTCCAGCCTGCGGCATGAGGTTTTGCCCGATGCAGCACGGACCTTGCGTCAGATCAGGACTGCCGGAATGGCGGAAACGGCCGCCGATTTTGCCCCGCAAGCCACAAAGCCGATGCTGCGGTTGATCAGTTTCGACACCTGACCCCCCGCAACACCGATAGATTAAAGCGCGACCCGGCGTTCGGCGTTTCGCATCGCCGTGAGTTCTTCCGCCACAAGGAACGCAAGTTCAAGCGACTGGCTGGCATTCAGACGGGGGTCGCAGGCGGTGTGATAACGATCCGACAGATCCTCGTCCGTCACGGCGCGCAAACCGCCCGTGCATTCGGTCACATCCTTGCCTGTCATCTCGAAATGCACGCCGCCGGGCACGGTGCCTTCGGCTTTGTGGATGCCAAAGAATTCCCGCACCTCGCGCAAGACCGATTCGAAGGGCCGCGTCTTGTAGCCTGACGCCGCCTTGATCGTGTTGCCATGCATCGGGTCGCAGGACCAAACGACCTTGGCGCCTTCTTCCTGCACTGCCTTGATCAGACGCGGCAGGTTTTCGCCCACCTTGCCCGCGCCGAAACGCGCGATCAGCGTCAGCCGCCCGGCTTCGTTTTCCGGGTTCAGCTTGGCCATCAGCACCTTGAGGTCATCGACCGTGGTCGACGGCCCGCATTTCAGCCCGATCGGGTTGAGCACACCGCGCGCGAATTCCACCTGCGCGCCATCGCGCTGGCGGGTGCGGTCGCCGATCCAGATCATGTGACCCGACCCTGCAACGGGCTGGCCTGTGATGCTGTCGATCCGGCACAATGCCTCTTCATATTCCAGAAGCAGCGCTTCGTGGCTGGTGTAGAAATCCACGACCGAAAGGTTGTGCGCGGTTTCGGCATTCACGCCTGCGGCATTCATGAAATCAAGCGCATCGGAAATCCGGTTGGACAGTTCGCGGTAACGCTCGGCCTTGTCATGTTCGGCGAAGCCAAGTGTCCACGAATGAACCCGGTGAATATCGGCAAAGCCGCCGGTCGAGAACGCGCGCAACAGGTTCAGACTGGCCGCCGCCTGTGTGTAGGCCTGCAACATGCGGCCCGCATCGGGCACGCGGGCTTCCGGCGTGAACTCAAAGCCGTTGATTATGTCGCCCCGGTAGCTGGGCAATTCCACCCCGCCGATGGTTTCCATTCCGGCTGAACGCGGCTTGGCAAACTGCCCGGCCATGCGACCGACCTTGATCACCGGCACTTTCGCGCCATAGGTCAGCACGACCGCCATCTGCAGCATCACGCGGAACGTGTCGCGGATGTTGTCGGCGGAAAACTCGGCGAAGCTTTCGGCGCAATCGCCGCCCTGCAGCAGAAAGGCCTTCCCCTCGGACGCCAGCGCCAGTTGCTTTTTCAGGCGCCGCGCCTCACCCGCAAACACCAGCGGCGGATATTTGGCAAGCTGCGCTTCGACCGCGCCCAAGGCGGCTTGGTCGGGGTAATCGGGCATCTGAACCCGGGGTTTCGCGCGCCAATCCGATTTCGTCCAGCCCTTGGTCATGGCTCACCTTTTCGTCACAAAGCGATTATCGGGGGCGGTATAGGGAATTGCAGCCCGCTTGCAAAGGGCGAAAGGCAAAAGCGCCTCTTGTCGGGCGCTGCAATTGCTGTATCCAAGTCACAGAAACGACGCATACAGGTCGCCCCATGTCCATTCCGGCCCAGAAGGCCATGCACATCGTCAAGGAAGCCGCCCCCAAGCGGTTTGTCTTTCTGCTGCTTGATCGATTCACGATGCTGTCGTTCGCGGGTGCCATCGAACCCCTTCGGATCGCCAACCGGGTGGCCGGGCATCCGATCTACACATGGATCCTTGCAGGCGATGGCGGCGAGACGGCCGTTTGCTCCAACGGCGCGGCCTTCGCGCTGGATATCGGGCTGGATGAGATTGACCGCGAAGATACCGTGCTGGTCTGCGGCGGCATCGACGTGCAACGCGCATCAACCAAACCGGTGATCTCGTGGCTGCGGCGCGAGGCCCGGCGCGGCATCACCATCGGCGGCCTGTGCACCGGGGCCTATACGGTCGCCAAGGCGGGTCTGCTGGACGGGCGCAAAGCGACGATCCACTGGGAAAACCAGGATGGCTTTCTTGAGGAGTTCGAGGAGGTCAAGCTGACCAAATCCATCTTCGTGATTGATGGCAACCGTTTATCCACCGCGGGCGGAACCGCCTCGCTTGACATGATGCTCAAGATCATCGCGGCTGACCACGGTGCCGATCTGGCCAATACCGTGGCCGATCAGTTGATCTATTCCACCATCCGCACCGATCAGGACACCCAGCGCCTGTCGATCCCCACCCGCATCGGCGTGCGCCACCCCAAGCTTTCACAGGTCATCCAGATGATGGAGGGCAACATCGAAGACCCGATGTCGCCTGCCGATCTTGCCGAGGAAGTCGGCATGTCAACCCGCCAGTTGGAGCGTCTGTTCAGCCGCTATCTGAACCGCAGCCCAAAACGCTATTACATGGAACTGCGTCTGCAAAAGGCGCGCAACCTGCTGATGCAGACGGATATGAGCGTGATCAACGTGGCGCTTGCCTGCGGTTTTGCCAGCCCGTCGCATTTCTCAAAATGCTACCGCGCGCATTACAACACCACGCCCTACCGCGAACGTGGCACCCAAAGTGCGATCTCCAGTGTGGCGCGTCTGTCGATCTAGCTACGACGCCGGAGCCATCCGGTAGACCGCACCGTTGTCGACCGACAAGAACCACACGGCACCGTCCGGCCCTTCGCGCACATCGCGCACCCGTGCCGTTTCGGGGGCCGAAATGCGTTCTTCGGCATAGCCTGCATCCGGGTCCAGACGGCTGATGAAATCGAATTTCAGGCTGCCGGTGAAAACATTGCCCTTCCACGCCGGCACGCCGTTGCCGGAATGAATCAAAAGCCCCGACGGCGCGATGGACGGATCCCAATAGATGGCCGGTTGTTCCATCCCTTCCTTTTCAGTGCCTTCGCCGATCCTTGAGCCATCGTAGTTCACACCATACGAGATGACCGGCCAGCCGTAGTTGCGGCCCGGTCGGGTCAGGTTCAACTCGTCGCCGCCTTTTGCGCCATGCTCGATCGTCCACAGATTGCCATCTGCATCAAGGGCGGCCCCCTGCGGATTGCGGTGGCCGATGGAATAGATGCCCGGCATCCACCCCGGCTTGGAAAAGGCGGGCGATCCGTCGGGGCGCAGTGCGATGACCTTGCCCTCGGCGCGGCCGGCATCCTGTGACGGCGTGAATTGCCCGCGCTCGCCGGTGGTAAGATAAATCGTGCCGTCCTGCGCCTCGACCAGCCGCCCGCCGAAATGCGCGCCGCCCTGCAGATCCGGGGCGACGGTGAAGATGGTCGCAAAATCTTCGATCTGCGTGCCATCATCGGATAGCCGCCCGAAC
>JBGSRQ010000461.1:0-2482 GCA_041737515.1 Rhodobacterales bacterium
GTCACGGCGCTGCGGTTTGTCGGGTCGGCCTATCTTGACTATCTGGGGCTGGGCATGATCCGCAGCGCGCGGGCCGAGGCGGACTTGACGCTTGAGTTGAAAGCGGTGCGCCAGATTTCCCTGCCGTCGATCATCTGGCAGGGGGTTCTGGTCGAACTTCTGAACCCCAAGACAGTGCTGTTCTTTGCACTGTTCCTGCCGCCCTTTGTCAGCGCGGGGACTGACATGCAGGGCAATGTGACACTGCAGTTGCTTTTGCTGGGCCTGTTGGTGCCGCTGACGGCGATTCCGTCAGATCTTCTGGTCGCATTCATGGGTGGGACGATGACGCAGGCGATCAACCGCGAACGCGCCGTGCGGGTCGGCCTTGCGTGGACCGGCGGGCTGATCCTGATCGCGATTGCGATCAATCTGCATCTCGATCTGTTGTAAGGCGCGGCAGAACGACGGTTATGTCGGTTATGTCGGTGACGACGGTGCGCCGCCTTCGAACCGGTTGCCATGCAGGTAATCACAGGGCGCTTCCTGCATTTCCAGATGCAGCCGGTCGCCGGTGTAGGGGTGGGCGCGGGCAAGGTCTTCGTCAAACTCGATGCCAAGGCCGGGGCCTTCGGGGGGCAGGATATAACCATCCTCCCATGTGATCGAATTGCGGATCAGTCTGAGGTGGAAGGCGCCGCCCGTCTCGATGGTTTCGGCGATCAGCAGGTTCGGGATCGAGGTTGCAAAATGGATGTTCGCCGCCCATTCAACCGGGCCTGCATAAAGATGCGGGGCCATTTCCGCGTTGTAGATCTCGGCGATGGCGGCGATCTTCTTGGCCTCCCATATGCCACCGACGCGACCCAGGGCGGGTTGCAGGATCTTGACGCCCCCCGCCCGGAGCAGCGTGCCGAATTCGGCCTTGGTCGTCATCCGCTCGCCCGTGGCCAGCGGCACGTTGACGTGTCTGGCGATCTCTGCGAATTCCAGCAGGTTGTCGGGCGGGCAGGGTTCTTCATACCAAAGCGGGTTGAACGGCTCCAACGCCTTGCCCATGCGAATCGCGCCCGGCGTGGTGAACTGCCCATGCGTGCCGAACAGAAGGTCGGCGCGGTCGCCGATCGCCTCGCGGATGGCCTTGCAGAAGGCGACCGACCGGGTGATGTCGGACATCGCCGGTTCATGCCCGCCGCGAATGGTATAGGGGCCTGCGGGATCGAATTTCACCGCCGTGAAGCCCATGTTCACAAAGCGCAGCGCGGCCTCGGCCGCCGCATCGGGCGACTGCCAGAAGTCCGCACTTTCCTTGCCCGGTTCGGGATAGAGATAGGTGTAGGACCGGATGCGTTCGTTCATCTTGCCGCCGAGCAGCGCCCAGACGGGGCGGTTGCGGGCCTTGCCCAGGATGTCCCAACAGGCAATCTCCAGCCCCGAAAAAGCACCCATCACGGTGGGGTCAGGGCGTTGGGTGAAGCCCGCAGAATAGGCACGGCGATACATCAGTTCGATGTTTTCGGGGGAGTCGCCCTGCATGTGGCGATCGAACACATCTTCGATCACAGCTGCCATCGCCTTTGGCCCAACGGTAGAGGCATAACATTCGCCGATGCCCGTGATGCCATCATCCGTCGTGAGTTTCACAAAGGTCCAGTACCGCCCGCCCCAACCGGGGGCGGGGGGGGCGACGGTGAAGATCTCCAGATCCTTGAGTTTCATGGGCCGGTCCTTTTTGGCGCGCGCCGGGGGGGTTCACACCCCCCCGGACCCCCCGTGGGATATTTGTGAACAGAAAAAGCTGAAAGCATTCAGGCATTGGACGGCACTTTCGGCGCGCGCACCTGCGACATCAGGGCGACGCAAACGACCATCATTGCCGAGGCCAGAAGGAAGGGTGCGCCGGGGGCGAAGATGGGGGCGTCGGGCGCGGTGAAATGCGCGAAGACGCGGGTCATCAGCAGGGGGGCCGCGATCATCGCGATGGCGTTGAGGCTGGCGAGCACGCCTTGCAATTCGCCTTGCGCATCGTCGGGCGTATCGCGTGACAGGATGGATTGCAGGGCGGGGGTGACGACGCCGCCGAGGGCTGTCAGGGGTGTCAGGGCAAGGGCGAGCGGGCCGGAGACGACAACGCCAAGGGCGGCAAGCGTCGTCACATCGACCCACATCCCCCAGAATGCCGCGCGGTATTCGCCAAAGCGGCGGATCAGCGGGCCGACCAGCAGCGCCTGCCCTGCTGCAAAGCTGATGCCGTAAACGGCAAGCGACACGCCCACCATCGTATCGGACCAGCCAAACCGGGCGCGGCCGAAATAGGCCCAGACAGCCGGATAGACATTCATCGCAATGCCGAGGATCAGAAACACCAGAAGCGGCAGACGCAGATGCGGAAGCCGGCTGACGGCTTCGAGCGCACCAACAGGGTTGGCGCGATGCCACGCAAAGGCGCGCCGCGTGCGGTCGGTGACGGTTTCGGGCAGCACGACGGCGCCGAAGATCAGGT
>JBGSRQ010000509.1:0-13551 GCA_041737515.1 Rhodobacterales bacterium
CACGGCCCCGGCCTTGCCGCGCTTGACCGCGCGCAGGCCGAAGGCCGCCCGGTGATCTTTACCGGTGGTCATTTTGGCAATTACGACGCCAGCCGTGCCAACATCATCTCGCGCGGGCATCAGGTGGGCGGCCTCTATCGCCCGATGAAGAACCGATATTTCAACGCCCACTATGTCGCCGCGATCGAGGCGGTCGGCAAACCGCTGTTTCCGCGTGGCCGGGCGGGGCTTGGCGACATGGTGCGGTTCCTGCGCAAGGGCGGCATGCTGGGCATCCTGATCGACCAGCACATGAACGCAGGCGTGCCGCTCATGTTTTTCGGTCATGCCGCGATGACGGCACTTTCGGCCGCCGAACTCGCGTTGAAATACGATGCCATTCTGGTGCCGATCTATGCGATCCGCCTGCCCAACGGGCTTGATTTCGACATCCGGCTGGAAGCACCGATCCCGACAGGCACGCCCGAGGCGATGACGCAGGCCGTCAATGACAGCCTGGAGGCGATGGTGCGGAAATATCCCGACCAGTGGTTCTGGATACACCGGCGCTGGAAGATCTGACGCCCCGGTGCAGGTCAGATCGGTCTAGCGCAACGCCGCCGCGGCAACAATTTCTGCCGGCCCCGCAAGTTGCAAGATCACCACTATCGGCGCGTCGCCCTCGGCCTTTGCGGTCAGATCAAGCGGCGCGTCCCCGGCCCAGTCACCCAGTTTCTGCCACGATGTGACGATGTTGTGATAGGTGATCTTTCGCCCGGCGTTTTCGCCCCGCGTGATGCTGACCGTCGCCTCGGGTGTATACCGCACAAGCTGCACGCTCATCGGACCAACGCCGCCCGGAACGGGCTTTGCGCGGATGTGAACCGAACCGCCGTCGCGCACCATCTCAAGCTGTGTCAGGGCCCCCCGCGCCAGATGGGCTGCGACCAGTTGGGATACGGCGTCGGGGCGGTTGCCCTCCACCCGCTCGGCCCCGTCAACAATCATCTGGGGGGTATAGATCGTGCGGCTGCCCTGCGCGTAGGCATAGCTTTTCTGCCGTTCGGTATGCCTGGGGTTTGCAAAAACGTCTTCCCAGCCGATGTAATCCCAATAGTCAACATGCAGCGCCAGTGGCATCACCCGCGCATCCTGCGTCAGTTCGCCGAAAAATGCATCGGCCGGCGGGCAGGAGGAACACCCCTGCGAAGTGTAAAGTTCTACCACTACGACGGGCGTCGACACGTCCTCGGCCAGGGCGGCTGCGCCAAGGCCAAGCCAAAGGCCGAAAGCGGCACCGATTGCATAACGTTTCATAATGTTCCCGATCCCCGAGCAGATGCAACGTTCTAGCCCAGGTTCACCGTCAAGCACCAATCAAGGTTTTGCGAGAGAATACTTCAGTCTCCGGCATTGAAATGATGTCTTGCAAGGGGTGGAACCGATGGGCTCCATACTGTATACCGTCGCATACAACACTTGACCGCCTTGCTTTGCAAGCCTGTGTCGGGCATCAGAAGATCAACCTGAAAACCGCCCCTTCAACGCCAAGAGGACCGTATGACAGTCACCGTCGGACATAACAGCACCAAGACACGCAGCACGCTGACCGCGGGCGGACAGACGGTCAGCTATTACTCGATCCCGGCGGCGCAAGCGGCCGGGCTGGGCGATTTCAGCCGCCTTCCGGCCAGCCTGAAAGTCGTTCTGGAAAACATGCTGCGGTTTGAAGATGGCAAGACCGTATCAGTCGATGACATCCGCGCCTTTGCCGAATGGGCCACAAAAGGTGGGCAGAACCCTCGCGAGATCGCCTACCGCCCGGCCCGCGTTCTGATGCAGGATTTTACCGGTGTGCCCGCCGTGGTTGACCTTGCGGCGATGCGCGACGGCATCCTTGGCCTTGGCGGAAATGCCCAGCAGATCAACCCCTTGGCCCCCGTCGATCTGGTGATCGACCACTCGGTTATGATCGACGAATTCGGCACGCCGCGCGCCTTTCAGATGAACGTCGACCGCGAATATGAACGCAACATCGAACGCTATCAGTTTCTGAAATGGGGTCAGGGGGCCTTCAACAACTTTCGCGTCGTGCCCCCCGGAACCGGCATCTGCCATCAGGTGAACCTGGAGTATCTGGCGCAGACGGTGTGGACCGATACCGATCAGAACGGCGCGCCAGTGGCCTATCCCGATACACTGGTCGGCACCGACAGCCACACCACCATGGTCAACGGCCTTGCCGTGCTGGGGTGGGGCGTCGGCGGGATCGAGGCCGAAGCCGCGATGCTGGGCCAACCCGTTTCCATGCTGATCCCCGAAGTCGTCGGCTTCAAACTGACCGGCGCGATGATCGAGGGCACAACGGCCACCGATCTGGTGCTGAAGGTCGTTCAAATGCTGCGCAAACACGGCGTTGTCAGCAAATTCGTCGAATTCTACGGCGACGGACTGGACCGCCTGCCCCTTGCCGACCGTGCGACCATCGCCAACATGGCCCCCGAATACGGCGCGACCTGCGGCTTCTTCCCGATTGACGCTGAAACGCTGCGCTATCTGCGCAACACGGGCCGCGATGACGGCCGGGTTGCCTTGGTCGAGGCTTATGCCAAAGCCAACGGTATGTGGCGTGGCGCGGATTACGATCCGATCTACACCTCGACCCTGCATCTGGATATGGGCACGATTGTTCCGGCCATTTCCGGCCCCAAGCGGCCGCAGGATTTCGTGGCGCTAACCGATGCAAAAGCCGGATTTGCCAAAGAGATGGCGGGTGGTTTCAACCGCCCGCTGGATAAGAAGGTCGCTGTGAAGGGCGAGGATTACACCATGTCGTCGGGCAAGGTCGTTATCGCGTCGATCACATCCTGCACCAACACCTCGAACCCTTACGTCATGATCGGCGCAGGTCTGGTGGCACGCAAGGCCCGCGCCTTGGGCCTGAACCGCAAGCCCTGGGTAAAAACCTCTCTGGCCCCCGGCAGCCAGGTTGTCAGCGAGTATCTGGAGGCGGCAGGTCTGCAAGAAGACCTCGACGCCGTGGGCTTCAATCTTGTCGGCTACGGCTGCACCACCTGCATCGGCAATTCCGGCCCCTTGCAGCCCGAGATTTCGGCAGCCATTGCCGAGGGTGATCTGGTTGCAACGGCCGTTCTGTCGGGCAACCGCAACTTTGAAGGGCGCATTTCGCCGGACGTGCGCGCGAACTACCTGGCCTCGCCGCCCTTGGTGGTCGCCTATGCGCTGGCGGGCGACATGAACATTGATCTGACCACCGAACCCCTGGGCATGGGCACCGACGGTCCGGTGTATCTGAAAGATGTCTGGCCCACGAATGCCGAGATTGCGGAATTGGTCGAATCGACCGTCACCCGCGCGGCCTTCCAGAAGAAATATGCCGATGTCTTCAAGGGCGATGAGAAATGGCAGGCGGTCAAAACCACTGACGCTGAAACCTATGACTGGCCCCCCACCTCCACCTACATCCAGAACCCGCCCTATTTCAAAGGCATGTCCAAAACCCCCGGCACGATCCACAACATCGAAGGTGCGCGGGTGCTGGCGCTTTTGGGCGACATGATCACGACCGACCACATCAGCCCCGCAGGGTCGTTCAAGGAAAAGACCCCCGCCGGCCAATATCTGCTGGAGCGTCAGGTTCCAGTGCGCGAGTTCAATTCGTATGGCGCGCGGCGCGGCAACCACGAGGTGATGATGCGCGGCACCTTCGCCAACATCCGCATCAAGAACGAGATGCTGGACGGCGTGGAGGGCGGCTACACGCTGGGCCCCGACGGCAAGCAGACCTCGATCTTTGACGCCTCTATGGCCTATCAGGAAGCCGGCGTGCCGTTGGTGATCTTTGGCGGCATCGAATATGGCGCAGGCTCCAGCCGCGACTGGGCCGCCAAGGGCACGGCACTTCTGGGCGTCAAGGCCGTGATCGCGGAAAGTTTTGAGCGTATCCACCGCTCCAACCTGGTCGGCATGGGGGTTATTCCGTTTGAATTCACCGGCGGCGAAACCCGCAAGACGCTGGCGCTGAAAGGTGATGAAATCATCACGATCAATGGCCTGGAAGGCGATCTCAAGCCACTGTCCGAAGTGACCTGCACCATCGCCTACGCCGATGGCAGCATCAAGACAATCCAGATCAAGTGCCGCATAGATACGGCGATCGAAAAGGAATACGTCGAACATGGCGGCGTTCTGCATTATGTTCTGCGCAATCTGGCAAAGGCGTCCTGACGCATCTTTCGCAGACCAGGCGGCCGGACGAAACAATCGTCCGGCCACACCCCGCCAAGGGCGCCAAGCCCCTGAAATCGCGTCGTCGCAGAAAGTCGTGCGTCCTTTATGTTCTTGTTAAGTTCCAGTCAGCTATGATCGCGTCAGACCCCAACTGACCCCGAGGCTGACATGCGCTTTGCTGCTTTGATTGATCAGGCCGATCTGCCCGTGCGCGCACAGGCACGTATCCGGACCCTGCCCCTGCCGAACCTGCCCTGGCTTGAATCGCTGGCCTTCATGTCGATGGTGGCCCTGCTGTGCATGGCCGGCGCGTAAGCCTATTGCGCGGCTTCCATCGCGGGGCGCAGGGTGCGGTCAAGCTCCTGCTCGGTGATCGGCCCGGCAAAGCGCAAGACCACATTGCCCTTGCCGTCGATCACAAAGGTTTCCGGCACGCCGTAAAGACCCCAGTTCAGCCCCATCCGCCCGCTGTCCGCGCCCATCGTCGCATAGGGTGAGCCAAGGTCGCCCAGAAACTTCAGCGCATCCGCGGGCCGGTCCTTGTAGTTGATCCCGTGTATCGTGACACCTTCGGCCTGCAGTGCTTCCAGCATTGGATGTTCCGCCCGGCAGGGCGCGCACCAACTGGCCCAGAAGTTCACCAGCTTCATGCCGGGCTGACGCAGCAAGGCATCGGTGGTCAGGAGCGCATCCCCCAGCGCCACAACTTCAATGGCCGGGGCCGGTTTTCCGGCAAAGGCCGAGGGTAGCCCATCGGGATCATCGCGCTGCATACCGACATAAAACGCCGTAGCCAGCGCCGCAAAGATGATGGGCGGCAAGAACATCAGAACCTTAGCCATCGCGGCGATCCTGCCGCGCTTCCACCGCCGCAAGCGCACGCCGCACCCGCGCCGACCGCCAAAGCGTCAGCACCACAAGCGCCACCAACAGCAGGATTGAGGCTCCGTAAGCCGAAAGAACCACAGCTTCGTATTTTCCAAGATCAGGCATCATGCCGCCATCCTTTCGCGTGCCAGAAGGGCCTGCATCCGGCGCTTGCGGATTTCTGTCCGGGTGCGCAGCAGCACAAGTGTCACGAACAACAGGCCAAAACCGCCGATCGCCGTCCACAGCGGATAGGCAAAGACATCCGACACATTCTCTTTCGCATCCATCGACAAGGATGCGCCCTGATGCAGCCCCTGGTTCCAGAACAGCACCGCATAGCGGCTCAGCACCGCAAAGACCGACCCCACGATGCACAGAACCGAGGTAAGGTCAGCGGCGGTATCGGCATCGTCAATCGCCTCCCACAGGGCGATGTAGCCCAGATAGAACAGCCCCAGGATCAGAAACGACGTCAGTCGCGGGTCCCACGCCCACCAGGTGCCCCACATCGGCTGGCCCCAGATCGCGCCTGTGACCAACCCGATCAGGGTGAAGGTCAGCCCCACCGGGGCCGCCGCGCGCGCCGACAGTGCCGAAACGTGATGCCGCCGGATCAGCCAGATCAGCGAGGCGACCAGCATCATGAACCACGCCGAAACCGCCCAGAACGCGGCCGGCACATGAATATAGATGATCTTGACCGTCGATCCCTGCTTGTAATCATCGGGCGTGAAGAAAAACCCCCAGATCAGCGCCCCCACCAGCGTGAACAGCGCAAGGCCCGAGATCCACGGCAGGATCTTCCCCGAGGTCTCCATAAACCGTTTCGGGTTTGCATAATCCCAGATCGACATGTCGTGTGGCTAAATCCTATGCAGTTCAAGAGCAAGGGGTATATTATCCGGCTCACCGAAGGGTGACGCGTATTGCCGCAGCCGCTGCAAAAGGCAACACCGCAGCAGCACCTGCCGTGATGCCCGCCAGCAGCAACAATGGCGTCGCGGGATCAAGGCCCAAAGCCCCGCGGCGCACGACTTCTGCCCCGAAGATCAGCGTCGGCACATACATCGGCAGCACGATCAGGCTAAGAAGAAGCCCGCCGCGCTTGATCCCCACCGTCAGCGCGGCACCGAAAGCGCCAATCACCGACAGCGCCGGTGTTCCAAGCGCCAGCGACGCCATCAGCCAGCCATAACCCGCCAGCGGCAAGTTCAGCAAAAGCGCCAGAACCGGCGACAACAGCGTGAGCGCCAGCCCCGTCACCAGCCAATGCGCGAGGGCCTTGACGGCTACCACACCCTCCAGCGGAATGGGGGCCGTGGCCAGCAGGTCCAGCGATCCATCCTCGAAGTCGAGGGCAAAGAGCCGGTCCAGCGACAAGAGGCAGGCGAGCAACGCCGCCACCCACAAAATGCCCGGTGCGATCCGGGCCAGTGTTGCCGGGTCCGGGCCAACGCCCAGCGGCACCAGAACCGCCACCAGTAGAAAGAACGCAAGGCCAAGGCCAAAGCCGCCGCCAGACCGGAACGCGAGGCGCAGATCGCGAAGCAGAAGCGCAATCATCCGAACGCCTCGTCAATGTCGGCAAGACCGGGCGCGGCCCGGAACGGACTCAGGTCCAGCACCTGCGCCCCGTCAAGCCCAAGGTCAATATGGGTCGCCGCCAGCGCCATCCCACCCGACGCCAGATGCGCACGCAAAGCGGCCACGAAAAGCGCCACCGAAGCCGCATCCAGCGACACCGTGGGTTCATCCAGTACCCAGACCCGCCGACCGGTGACCAGCAGCCGCGCCAAACCCAACCTGCGCTTCTGCCCGGCCGAAAGCTGCGCCGCCGGGCGGTCGACAAGATCGCCGAGGTCAAGCGCCGAAAGTGCGACGGCACTCCCCGAGGTGCCATAGGCCGAAGCCCAGAAGGCCAGATTCTCGGCCACCGTCAGCGTCGGTTTCACCCCATCGGCATGGCCGGCGTAGGCAATGATGTCAGACGGCAGCGATACCTGCCCGGAAATGGCCGGCTGCAGGCCGACCAGCGTGCGCAACAGCGTGGTCTTGCCGATGCCATTGGGGCCGCGCAAGACAAGCGCCTCGCCCGCGCGCACTGTGAAGCTGACACCCGAAAGAACGGTGATGCCGCCGCGTGCGCATGCAAGTTCGGTGACCTTCAATTCCATGACCCAGACCTAACCGATTGCGGAACCGGGGAAAAGCCTGCGCTATGACGTGCAGACCAGATGCCACACGCGATCCAAAATTCTTCGAAGAATTTTGCAAGATTTTTCCAAAAATCTTGAGCGCCCTAAACCGGCAGCAGTGCGGCCGCAATGCGGCGGCCCTCGCTCAGGAGCACGTTGTAAGTGCGGCACGCGGCGGGAGAGTTCATGACCTCCACCCCGATGCCGGATTCTTCGATGACACGGCGAAAGTCGGCGGGGACATGCGCGATTTCCGCCCCCATTCCGATGAACAGCACATCAATCCGCCCCGCCAGGGCCAAAGGCCCGGAGGTATCTTCCAGCCCACCCCAGCCACCGGCCCCCCAGGGCGTGATCAGCGCAGCGCCCCGGATCACCTGGCCGCCGATGCGAAAGAAGCCGGGGCCGTAACTTTCGATCGGCCGGGCCTCGGTATAGGTGATTTCGGTCAGCCGCATGTCAGGCGTCGATATTGGCAAACTCGTTGCCGGGGGTGGCTTTCTTTGGCTTGTCGCCCCGATCCAACCCGATGATCAGAACGATGTTCTTGGCCACGAACACAGACGAGTAGGTGCCCAGAACCACGCCGAAAAAGATCGCGAAGGTAAAGCCGCGGATAACATCACCGCCAAAGATCAGCATCGCGCCCAAGGCGATCAGCGTTGTGAAGGATGTCATCAATGTCCGGCTCAGCGTTTCGTTGACCGAAAGGTTCATCACATCGCGCAGGGGCATGGTCTTGTATTTGATCAGGTTTTCGCGCAACCGGTCAAAGACCACGACGGTATCGTTGATCGAATAACCCAGGATCGTCAGCAGCGCCGCGATGATCGTCAGATCGAACTTGATCTGAAACAGCGCGAACACCCCGATCGTGATGAAGATATCGTGGATCAGCGCCAGAACCGCACCCAAGGCATATTGCCATTCAAACCGCAGCCAGATGTAGATCATGATGCCCGCAGTGGCCGCGACCATCGCCAGAATGGCGCTCTGGATCAGTTCACCCGAAACCTTTGGCCCGACCGATTCCACCGCCGGAAACGTGATCGCAGGGTCAAGCGCAACCAGCGCCGCCTGCAGCTTTTCGATGGTTTCGGGCGTCACCGCCTCGTCCCCGTCCTGTGCGCCGATGCGGATTTGCGCGACGTGCTGATCGGCGCGGAAGCTTGGATCGAACACCTCGGTGATGGAGACATCACCAAGGTCCAGCCCGGTCAGCGCCGCCCGGTATGCACCGACATCCACTGCCGCCGTCGATTCCGTGCGGATCGTCGTGCCACCCTTGAAGTCGATGCCGAAATTCAGGCCCATCACGATCCACAACACGATCGCCACGACGGTCAGCAGCATCGAGCCGCCGAACGTTACCTTCTGAAAGCGGAAAAAGTCGAAATTGGTATGTTCAGGTGCCAGTCTGAGCCGCATGATCGCCCCCTATACCACAATTGTCTTTGGCCGCCTGATGGCGAACCAGATCTCGATGATGCCGCGCGTGACGTAGATTGCGGTGAACACCGATGCGATGATCCCGACGCCCAGCGTGATCGCAAAGCCGCGCACCGGACCGGAGCCAAGTGCGAACAGAACCGCCGCCGTGATCAGCGTGGTCACGTTCGCGTCGATGATGGCCGACAAGGCCCGTTCATAGCCGATCTCAATGGCGCGGACCGGGTTTTTCAGGCTGCGCAATTCCTCGCGAATCCGCTCGAACACCAGCACGTTGGCATCCACCGCCATACCCACGGTCAGCACGATGCCCGCAATACCGGGCAACGTCAGCGTGCCGCCAACGATCGACAGCGCGCCGAATATCAGCGCCATGTTGATGGCCAGGGCAATGTTGGCGAAAATCCCGAACAGCCCGTAAGACGCGAACATGAACAGAACCACCGCCACCATCGCAAACACCGCAGCGATCCGGCCCGCATCAATACTGTCCTGCCCCAGTTCCGGCCCGACCGTGCGTTCCTGCAACCAGTCCAGCTTTGCCGGCAGCGCGCCAGCACGCAGCAGAACTGCCAGTTCCGTCGATTCCGGGATGGTGAACGACCCGGTGATGATCCCTGACCCGCCCGAGATATGGCTTTGAATCGTGGGGGCCGAGATCACTTCGCCGTCCAGCACAATCGCGAAGGGTGATCCGATATTGGCCGCCGTATAGTCGCCGAACTTGCGCCCGCCTGCCGGATCGAAGCGGAAGCTGACCGCCGGGCGGCCGTTCTGATCATAGGCGGGTTGCGCGTCGGTCAGGTCTTCGCCGGTAACGACGGGCGTGCGCTCGACGATCATGTACGAGGTCGGCTCATCCTTCATCGGCAGCAGCAGATTGCCGGCACCCACAGCGGCACCTGCATCCTGCGTCTGGCCAACGACCGGGTTGAAGGTCAGCGAGCCGGTCTTGCCGATCAGCTTTTTCAACTCGGCTGCCGATCCGATACCGGGCACCTGAATCACAATGCGGTCATCGCCCTGCCGCTGAATGGTGGGTTCACGCGTGCCCACCTCATCCACCCGGCGGCGCACGATCTCAAGGCTTTGCTGGATGGTGCGCGTATCGGTTGCGATCTTCTCGGCGTCCGAAAGTTGCACCACGATATCAACACCATCAGCGGTCACGTCCAGATCGTTCTGGCCAATGCCTGTCAGGCTGACAATCGGGCGCGACAGGGCCTGAACAGCGGCCAGTGCCGCCGGAACATTCGCCGCATCACCGACCCGCACCCGCAGCACCCCCGGCACCGACGGCTGTCGCTGCACCGAACCCGCCGCAGTGCGCACTGCATCGCGCACCTCGGGCCACATGCTGTCCATCCGGGATTGATAGACTTCTTCGACATTCACCCGCGCCAGCAGATACGCCCCGCCGCGCAGATCAAGGCCAAGGTTCACAAGGCCATTAGGCATCGCGTCAGGCCATTGCGCCAGATCCGCCGCCTGTTCCGGACTGGCCACGCCTCCCGCCTGCGCGATCGCCTTGACCGCGTCGTTATGGGTTTCGACGCGCGAATAGAACGCATTCGGCATGGCGTAGTAGATACCCAAGGCGCAGATGCCCCAGATCAGGATCCGTTTCCACAGCGGGGTCTGCAACATGGGATGTGTCCGGCTTTACTTGGAGGGAGCGGGTTCGGTTTTCGACATGACCTGCGCGATGGTGTGGCGCATCACGCGGACCTTCACGCCCTCGGCAATCTCTACCTCGATGATGCCGTCGTCGCCTACCTTGTTGACCTTGCCCAGAATACCGCCCTGCGTCAGCACCTGATCACCGCGCCGCAGCGCCTCGACCATGGCTTTATGCTCTTTCAGCTTTTTCTGCTGCGGGCGGATCAGAAGGAAATACATGATACCGAAAATCAGGATCAGCGGGATGAACGATCCGAAAGCTCCCATAGCGCCGCCAGCTCCGGCGGCCTGAGCGAAAGCGGGGGTGGCAAACATGGGCATCGTCTCCTGCATGGTGGCGGGGATTGCCCTGGTTGGGCAGACCCCGAAAGGGTGGCGCACCCTATCCGCAGGGTGCCGATTGTGCAAGTTGCCCACCGTGACCGGGAAGGCCGTGCCTGCGCTTGCGCCTCAGATATGCAATCGGGCCCTGAAATCCAATGGGGAAAGTAGTGGCTTGTGCGCAACCACGGCCAGACAAGCCACTTTCCATCAGCGGGGGCTTGGGGCATACCGGGAAAAATTGAAAAACCGGTGATCCCATGCACGATATCCGCGCGATCCGCGACAACCCTGCCGCTTTTGATGCAGCCCTTGCCCGGCGCGGGCTTTCGGGCATGGCCGCCAGCCTGCTTGCGGTAGACGAAGCGCGTCGGGCGCGTATTCTGGCGGCCGAAACAGCACAGGCGGCGCAAAATGCAGCCTCCAGGGACGTGGGTGCCGCAAAAGCCCGCGGCGATACGGCCGAGTTTGAACGACTGCGGGCACTGGTAACGCAGACCAAAGCCGATATTGCCGCCATGACCGCCGAGGCCGAGGCCGAGGATGCCAAACTGCACGACATGCTGCTGCGCATCCCCAACCTGCCCCACGCCGATGTTCCGGTCGGCGAGGATGAACACGGAAATGTCGAACTCCGCCGCTGGGGCACGCCGCGCAGTTTTGATTTCAAACCGCGCGAGCATTTCGAGATTGCGGGCATCGCTCCGGCCATGGATTTCGCCACCGCCGCCAAGCTTTCGGGCGCGCGCTTCGTGGTCTTGCGCGGTGCCGTCGTGCGCCTGCACCGCGCCCTCGCGCAATTCATGCTGGATCTGCATGTGAACGAACACGGGCTTGAGGAAATGTGGACCCCGGTTCTGGTCCGCGAAGAGGCGATGTACGGCACCAACCAGCTGCCGAAATTTGCCGAAGACAGCTACCAGACGACGAATGGCTGGTGGCTGATTCCCACGTCGGAAGTTACGCTGACCAATTCCGTTGCGGGCGACATTCTGGACGAATCCCGCCTGCCCCTGCGGATGACGGCACACAGCCAGTGCTTCCGGTCAGAAGCGGGATCGGCCGGGCGAGACACCACCGGCATGCTGCGCCAGCATCAGTTCGAAAAGGTCGAGATGGTTTCGATCACGACGCCGCAAACCAGCATGGCTGAACATGACCGCATGACCCGCTGCGCCGAAGTGGTTCTGGAACGCCTTGGCCTGCCCTACCGCACGATGGTTCTGTGCAGCGGCGACATGGGCTTTGGCGCGACGAAAACCCATGATCTCGAGGTCTGGCTGCCGGGTCAGGATGCCTACCGCGAGATCAGCTCGGTGTCGGTCTGCGGTGATTTTCAGGCGCGCCGGATGAACGCACGCTACCGTCCCGCAGGCGGCAAGCCCGAGTTTGTCCATACGCTGAACGGGTCGGGGCTGGCCGTGGGCCGCTGTCTGATCGCCGTGCTTGAAAACGGTCAGCGAGCCGATGGATCGGTTGATCTTCCAGAGGTGCTGCACGCCTATCTGGGCGGCAAGACTCGGATAACGTCAGCGGGCATACTGGAATAGGATCAGTGCGTTGCGATGCAATCTTCATGTGTTACATGAAGATCAGCCGCCGTAAATGACCCGGACGTAATTCTTCGTTTCGGTATAAGGCGGTATGCCGCCATGCTTTTGCACAGCCTGCGGCCCGGCGTTGTAGGCCGCCAGGGCATGCCGCCAGTTGCCGAACTTTGCATACATGAGCGACAGGTATTTTGCGCCACCGTTCAGATTCTGCACCGGATCGTTGATATCGACCCCCATCAGACGCGCCGTGCCGGGCATAAGCTGCGCCAGACCCGTCGCACCCTTGTTGGACCGGGCGTTCGGATTCCAGCCCGATTCCTGCTGCACAAGGCGCAGGAACAGATCTTCCGGCACGCCGTATTTGCGCGCGGCGGCTTTCGCGGTGGCCAGAAATTCGCCCTTGTAACGGCCGCGATAGCTTGGCACGACCCCGCTTTCGGGAATGACAATCGGCTTGGGGGACAGACGGTTCGAGGCCGAATACTGGGTCGCAAGCCGCGTATCCAGAAGGCGCGTCTGCGATTTGAACAGCGTCAGCCGCGATTTGGACGACCCCGAAAGCTTCAACCCCTCGGCCCAACCCCCGGTCGCACCGAACGACACGGCCGCCGCGCACATCATACCCACCAACCGCCGCCGCATTCACACCCCACCCCGTTTTGTGGCAAACTATACGAATTTTTTGGGCCCGCGCCACCCCAAGCTTTTGTCGCAGGCGAAAACCGCTGCCGCGCCGTGGTTGCAGGCCGCGCCGGGGGGCAGTAAACCATTGTTAAGCAAAACCGGGCGAAGCTGCCGGGAAACCAGAATCGGGGAGGTGCCGCATGGCGGGCTCAGTAAACAAGGTGATCATCGTCGGCAATCTGGGGCGCGACCCGGAAGTGCGGTCGTTCCAGAACGGCGGCAAGGTGGTGAATCTGAACATCGCCACCTCCGAATCATGGCGCGACAAGGCCTCGGGTGAGCGCAAGGAGCGGACCGAATGGCACCGCGTGTCGATCCTGAACGAACCGCTGGCCAAAATTGCCGAGAAATATCTGAAAAAGGGCTCGAAGGTCTATATCGAGGGTCAGCTTGAAACCCGCAAATGGACGGACCAGTCGGGGGCCGAAAAATACACGACCGAAGTTGTTCTGCGCCCCTATCGCGGTGAACTGACGCTGCTGGATGGCCGCGGCGAAGGTGGCGGCGGTGGCGGCGGCATGGATGATCGCGGCGGCGGCTATGACAATTACGAGGGTGGCAGCGGCGGG
>JBGSRQ010000469.1:0-8703 GCA_041737515.1 Rhodobacterales bacterium
CCACGTCGCGCAGCGCCGCCCGCGCCTCGGGGAAATAGCCGTCCCCCAAGTGCCAGACATGCGGGGCGTCGGGCCAGACATCAACCTGAACCTCGCCCCCTGCCGCGCGCAGAACGTCTGCCATCCTGCGCGTGTCATCCAGCAGAATTTCGCTGCTGCCAACCTGAAAGAGCACCGGCGGCGGGGCAGGAAAGGGCGCGAACAAGGGCGAGATGCGCGGATCATCCGCGGCAAGATCGCCCAGCACCATATCGACAAGTTCCTGCGCCTTCAGCGGCGGAAACAGCGGATCCAGGTCCGCATTGGCGCGGTGACTGTCGGCCGACAGCGTAAGGTCCGTCCAGGGTGAAATCACGAACACCCCCGCCGGGGCAGTTCCCGTCGCACAAAGCTCGGCCAGCAGTGCAAGGGCCAGCCCGCCCCCGGCACTGTCGCCTCCCATCACAATCTGCGACGGCCGCGTGCCCCGCGCCAAAAGGGCCGCATAAGCCCTTCGCGCATCGTCCAGACCTGCCGGTGCGGGATGTTCGGGGGCAAGACGGTAGCATGGCGCCGCAACCTCAACCCCCGTCATGCGCGACAGACGACCCAGCAGGGGGGCATAGGCAAAGGGGCTGCCGACGATATAACCGCCGCCATGCAGAAAAAAGATCACCGGACCGTCAATGACTGGCCCAGCGCTGATCCAGGTGATGGCACCGGGCAGGGCCGCGCCTGTGATGCGCAAAAACGGCGGTGCGCGAAAACTGCGGGCCATAAAGCCGAAATCACGTCGCGCTTGGGCCGCGGTCGATGTCCGCTTCAACGCCGGGCGCACGACAAGGCGCATCACGAAGGTCAATGCCCGAAGGCGCAGGCTGGCCCTATCGGGCGGCACGCCGGGCCTCGATCACCTGCCAGATGATTTCGGCGGTGTTGGTGCCGTCAAACCGCTCCAGTTCCTGAATGCCGGTGGGCGAGGTCACGTTGATTTCTGTCAGATAATCACCGATAACGTCGATGCCGACAAAAATCTGACCCTTCTCGCGCAGGATCGGCCCGATGCGCGCGCAAATCTCCAGATCGCGCGGCGTCAGACCCACCTTTTCCGGCCGCCCGCCCGCATGCATGTTCGACCGCGTCTCACCCGCCTGAGGCACCCGGTTGACGGCACCCACAGGCTTGCCATCTATCAAAATCACCCGCTTGTCGCCTTCTGAGACGGCGGGCAGAAACTTCTGAACAATCAACGGCTCGCGGTTCATACCGGTGAACATCTCGTGCAGCGAGGCGAGGTTGCGGTCGTTCGGGTCCAGCCGGAACACACCGGCCCCACCGTTGCCATACAAGGGCTTGAGGATGATATCGCCGTGCCGTGCCTTGAACGCGCGGATCGTCGCCAGATCACGCGCAATGGCCGTGGGCGGAGTCAGGTCGGGAAATTGCAGGACCAGCAGCTTTTCAGGGAAATTGCGGACCCAGAACGGGTCGTTCACCACCAGAGTTTTGGGGTGAATCATGTCCAGCAGATGCGTGGTAGTGATGTAACCCATGTCGAACGGCGGGTCCTGCCGCAGCCAGACCACATCCATATCGCCCAGATCAACCTCGGCCTCTTCGCCGTAGGTCACATGGTTGCCAACCTCGCGCCGCAGTGTAATGGGAAAGCCTCGCGCCACGACGCGACCCTCGACATAGGCGAGCTTTTCCGGCGTGTAGAAAAACAGCGAATGACCGCGCGCCTGTGCTTCAAGGGCAATGCGAAACGTGCTGTCGGCGTTGATATTGACCGACCCGATCGGGTCCATCTGCAGGGCTACCTTCAAGGGCATGCGACTCTCCGATGCTGATGCATCTAGATGAACGAAGGCGCACCGGGTTGCAATCGCCCAAGGTCAGGCGGCAAACGCATTTTCAAGAATTTCGATCCGCCCGGAACCATCGACCAAGGCGACATCAAACCGGCTGTCAGTGTTCTGCCCGAAGGGTTCACCCGCCAGAAATTCCGATGCGGACGCGTAAATCCGGGCCATTTGCCGAGGTGTCAGATGTTCGGCCGCCTGCGCATGAGTGGCGCTTTGCTTGACCTCGATGAAGATCACGCTGTCGCCGTCCCGCGCAATCAGATCGATTTCGCCGGCAGAGCCGCGCCACCGCCGTTCGCACACATGCCGCCCCGAACCTCCGTAAAGCTGCGCCACCTGCTCTTCCGCAGCGAAGCCTGCGTGATAGGACCGTGCCCCGCTCATTCCGACCGCCCTGCAGCCAAGGCCATCTGATAGACATCGCGGCGCGGCAACCCGTAAGCCTGCGCAACCACCGCAGCCGCATCTTTCATGGACATCGTTTTCATCGCTTCGGCCAAAGCCTTTCCTACCATGTGCGGATCGGCGGCCACGTCACCGGCCCGGTCAATCAACACAACAATTTCGCCCTTTACCGCGCGCCCCGCGAATTGCCCGGCCAATTCCCCCAAGGTTGCGCGCGAAACCTCTTCGAATCGCTTGGTCAGTTCCCGGCACACTGCAGCGTTACGTCCTGCACCCAAGCATTGCACCAGATCATCCAATAATTGGTTAATCCGCTTTGGCGATTCATACAGGATCAGCGTCGCCTTCACGCCGGCAAGCTCTTGCAGAAACGTCCGCCGCGCGGCTTTTGTAGCGGGCGCAAATCCCACGAACATGAAACGGTCGGACGGCAGCCCCGAAACCGTCAACGCGGCCAGAACTGCGGATGGTCCTGGTGCTGCAAGTACTTGATATCCTTCGGCAATGACGGCGCGCCCAAGCTGAAATCCGGGGTCTGCCACCAAGGGTGTTCCCGCTTCGGAGGCATAGGCCACCGATTTCCCTTCGGCCAGCGCACGCAAAAGGCGCGGGCGCACCGCATCGCCGTTGTGGTCGTGATAGGCAATGAGCGGTCGCGCGCCCAGCGCCACCCCGTGTATTTCCATCAAATGCCGCAAAGTGCGCGTGTCCTCTGCCGCCAGCACATCGGCCGAGGCCAGAATATCCAGCGCCCGCAGCGTGATATCGCGCGCGGCCCCGATCGGTGTTGCAATGAAGTGCAGCCCCGGGGCAAGCGGACGGGGGTCCGACGGTCTGTCGCCTGTCACCTGAATTTCCCTGTCTGCAAAGTTTACTTCCCCATGCAAACCGCCTAGTCTTTCGGCGAATGCTGCACCCCGGAAAGAGGTTGTTCGTATGTTGTCTGTTTTAGTGAAGGCCCGCAAGGCGCTGACCTCGGTTGTTCTGGGCGTGTCCGCTCTGGTGATAAGCGCCTGTGCGCCGATTGAATTTGGCGGCGGTGGCGGGCCGAGCATCGACCCGAACGCCGCGGTTCCTGTTGCCCTTCTGGTGCCTTCGGGGTCCGGTCAGGCCAGTGATGACGTTCTGGCCCGCAGTTTGCAAAATGCGGCCAGGCTGGCGATCTCCGACCTTGGCGGGGTCAAGATTGATCTGCGTGTCTATCCCACCGGCGGCCAGCCTGCACAGGCGCAAGCGATGGCAAGCAAGGCCGTGGATGAGGGTGCAAAAATCATCCTGGGCCCGGTTTTCGCACTTGAGGCGAACGCCGTCGGCGCGGCCGTGGCCGGGCGTGGCGTGAATGTGCTGAGTTTTTCCAACAACGCCGACATTGCAGGCGGAAACGTCTTCGTCATGGGGCCGACCTTCCAGAATACGGCAAATCGGCTTGCATCCTACGCCGTGCGCACCGGGCAGAGCCGGATCATGATCGTGCATGACAGGACAGGCGCAGGTGAAGCCGGGCGCGCCGCGATTCAGCAGGGCGTGGCCAATGCCGGCGGGTCGGTCGTAGCCGTTTCGGGCTATGAATTCTCGCAAAACGGCATTGCGGCAGCGGCACCGGGCATCGTGTCGACGGCCCGCAGCACCGGCGCGCAGATCATGTTCCTTACGGCCGACACCGCCGGGGCCCTGCCCCTTCTGAGCCAGAACCTGCGCAGCAACGGGGCGGACCCCAACGTGACCCGGTTCATGGGGCTGACCCGGTGGGACATTCCGGCACAGACCGCCAGCCTTCCCAGCCTGCAGGGCGGCGTATTTGCGCTGCCCGACCCCGCTATCTATCAGCAATACGTTGCGCGCTATCAAGCGGCCTACGGCGAGGCACCGCATCCGATTTCAGGTCTGGCCTATGACGGGATTGCGGCCATCGGCGCACTTGTCAAACGCGGCAATGCCAATGCGCTGACGGCGCAGGCACTGACCCAGGGCTCGGGCTTTGTTGGCGTCAGCGGTGTGTTCCGCCTGCGCGGCGACGGCACCAACGAACGCGGTCTGGCTGTTGCCCAGATCAGCAACAATCAGGTCACGATCATTGATCCAGCCCCGCGCAGTTTTGGCGGTGCCGGCTTCTGAGCCGGCGCCCGCCCCGTTCCAGCCCCCATATGCCCCGCACCAGCTGCTGATTGCCGCAGATCGCGTCATCGACAAGACCGCCCTTCAGGCGGCGATCTCGGCTGAACTTGCCACGGTGACCGACCCGCGCGCCGCGCGGTCAGTTGCCGTGCGGCACATGGCCGAGGCACGCGATAAGGGCAATGCAACCCTGGCGCAGGCATTTGCCGAACATCCCAGAGAGGCGCGTGCCCTGATCCGGTCGCAGGCGCTGCTGACCGACTGTCTGGTTGAGACGGCGCTGAAAGTGGCGCTTCACAGCCTGCACCGCCTGCCCAATCCGACCGAGGCCGAGCGGATCGCCGTGATCGCCGTGGGCGGCTACGGGCGTGCCGAAATGGCACCCCATTCCGACGTCGATCTGCTGTTCCTGACACCGTGGAAAATCACGCCCTGGGCGGAGTCGGTGATCGAGTCCATGCTTTACATGCTTTGGGATCTGAAGCTGAAGGTCGGTCACGCCAGCCGCACGGTGAAAGACTGTATCCGCCTTGCGCGCGACGACATCACGATCCGAACCGCCCTGCTGGAGCACCGCTTTCTGGCCGGCCATGCCACTCTTGCGACCGAACTTGACGCCCACCTGTGGACCGACCTTTTCCGAAACACCGGCCCCGAATTCATCGAGGCGAAACTGGCCGAACGCAGCGAACGCCACAAGCGGCAGGGCGGTCAGCGCTATGTGCTGGAACCCAACATCAAGGAAAGCAAGGGCGGTCTGCGCGACCTGCAGACACTCTACTGGATCGGCAAGTATCTGCACCGGGTGCCCGCGGCGCGGGGCCTCGTGCAGGCGGGGTTGTTCACCCAGGATGAATACGACACCTTCTCGATGGCCGAAGATTTCATCTGGGCGATCCGCTGCCATCTGCACTACATCACGGGGCGCGCGATGGATCAGCTGACCTTCGATCTGCAAGTCGAAGTGGCCGCACGGATGGGCTATGACGACAGCGGCGGGCGGCGCGCGGTTGAACATTTCATGCAGGATTACTTTCGTCACGCCACCCGTGTGGGCGATCTGACTCGCGTGTTCCTGACCCAGCTTGAGGCGCGCCACGTCAAATCCGAAGCCTCGATTCTTGGGCTTTTCCGCCGCACGAAACGGGTCAAGCCGGGCTACAAGCTGGTGCAGGGACGTATTGATGTGGCCGATCCCGGTTCATTTCTGGCCGACAAGCTGAATCTTCTGCGGATCTTTGAAGAGGCGCTGCGATCGGGCAACCTGCTGCACCCTGCCGCGATGCGCCTGATCGCCGCAAACCTGCATCTGATCGACGACGACATGCGCGCCGACCGCGAAGCGGTGCGGATTTTCCTTGATCTGCTTTTGAAACACGGCAACCCCGACCGCGCCCTGCGCCGGATGAACGAGCTTGGCGTTCTGGGGGCCTTCATCCCCGAATTCGAACGTATCGTGGCGATGATGCAGTTCAATCTTTACCACCACTACACCGTGGACGAGCACATCATTCAGTGCATCAGCACCCTTGCCCAGATCGAACGCAACGAACTGGTCGAGGAACTGCCCATCGCCAGCCGGATTCTGGCCGAAGGGGTAAACCGCAAGGTCATCTATGTGGCGTTGTTGTTGCATGACATCGGCAAGGGGCGGCCCGAGGATCATTCGATCCTTGGCGCGCAGATCACGCGGCGGCTGGCCCCCAAGCTGGGCCTGAACGCGGACGAGGCGGAAACGGCGGAATGGCTGGTGCGCTATCACCTGCTGATGTCGGACATGGCGCAGAAACGCGACATCGGCGATCCCCGCACGGTGCGCGATTTTGCCAAAGCGGTGAAAACCAAAAAGCGGCTTGATCTGCTGACCGTGCTGACCGTCTGCGACATTCGCGGCGTGGGTCCGGGAACGTGGAACAACTGGAAAGCGCAGCTTTTGCGCCAGCTTTACCGCGACACGTCGCAGGCGCTGGAAAACGGGCTGGAAACGGTGAACCGCGAAAACCGGTCCGATGACGCCAAGCGTCGCCTGCGCGACCGGTTGGGCGGATGGGATGGAAAAGAGATCCGCGCCGAGCTTGCACGGCACTACCCGCCCTACTGGCAAAGCCTGTCAACCGACACGCATGCAGTCTTTGCCCGTCTGCTGCAGAACCTTGGTGCAAACGAAATCCGCATCGACCTGCACCCCGACCCCGACCGGGATGCGACCCGTGCCTGTTTTGCGCTGGAAGATCACCCGGGCATCTTTTCGCGGCTGGCAGGCGCGCTGGCCCTGGTTGGGGCCAACGTCGTGGATGCCCGCACCTACACATCGAAAGACGGTTATGCGACTGCCGTTTTCTGGGTGCAGGATGCCGATGGCCGCCCCTATGAGGTGACCCGCCTGCCGCGCCTGCGTGGCATGATCGACAAGACCCTGAAGGGCGAAATCGTCGCGCGCGAGGCGTTGGCCGACCGCGACAAGGTCAAGAAACGCGAGCGCGAATTCCGCTTTCCCACGCATATCGCCTTCGATAACGAGGGCTCTGACATCTACACCATCATCGAGGTTGACACCCGCGACCGCCCGGGCCTGCTGTTCGATCTGACGCGCACACTGGCCACCAACAACATCTACATCGCCTCTGCCGTGATCGCGACCTATGGCGCGCAGGTGGTCGATGCGTTTTATGTGAAAGACATGTTCGGCTTGAAACTGCACACCAAATCCCGGCAGGAAGCGCTGGAGCGCAAGCTGCGCGAATCCATCATTGATGGCGCGGAACGGGCCCGCGCGTGAAGCCGATCAGCCTGATATCGTCGATCATCACCGTCGGCGGGTGGACGCTTTTGTCGCGCGGTGCAGGGCTGGTGCGCGATCTGATGATGGCGGCTTACCTCGGCACCGGCCCGGTGGCCGAGGCATTTCTGGTCGCATTCTCGCTGCCCAACATGTTCCGGCGGTTCTTTGCGGAAGGCGCATTCAACATGGCCTTTGTACCGATGTTCGCCAAGAAACTTGAGGCGGGCGAGGATGCTCAGGGCTTTGCCCGCGATGCGTTCAACGGGTTGGCGGGGATCTTGGTGGTGTTCACCATCCTCGGCACGTTCGCGATGCCGTGGCTGGTCTGGGCGATGGCGTCGGGGTTTGTCGGTGATGCGCGCTATGATCTGGCGATATCCTTTGGCCGCATCAGCTTTTCCTATATCCTTTTCATCAGCCTTGTGGCGCTGCTGTCGGGCGTTCTGAACGCCTTTGGCCGCTTTACCGAGGCGTCCTTCGTACCGGTTCTGATGAACCTGATGTTCATTGCCGCGATGCTTGCCGCAGCCTGGGCCGGCTGGGATATGGGCTATGCGCTGGCGTGGACGGTGCCGGTAACCGGTGTCGCGCAACTTGCCTTTACTTGGTATGCTGCGCACCGGCTTGGTTTTTCGCCGCGCCTTGGCTGGCCGAAGCTGACGCCGGAGTTGAAACGCCTTGCAGTTATCGCAGCTCCTGCGGTGCTGGCGGGGGGGGTGGTGCAGGTGAATCTGCTGGTCGGACGGCAAGTGGCCTCTTTCACCGAAGGGGCGGTGGCATGGCTGACCTATGCCGACCGGCTTTATCAACTGCCCCTGGGCGTGGTTGGCATTGCCTTGGGCACGGTTCTTCTGCCCGACCTCTCTCGCCGTCTGCGCGCGGGCGATGTCGAAGGCAGCCGGGCCAGCCTGAACCGCGGGGCCGAGTTTGCGCTGACCCTGACCCTGCCCGCAGCCATGGCTTTGGTCGTGATCGCGCTGCCGATCACATCGGTCCTTTATCAGCGCGGCGCCTTCACCGACGATGATGCCGCAAACACCGCCCTTGCCCTGGCAGCTTACGGCGTGGGCCTGCCCGCCTTCGTGCTGCACAAGGTGTTTCAGCCACTCTATTACGCCCGTGAAGACAGCCGCAGCCCATTCCGCTTTGCGCTGGTGTCGATGGTGGTGAACCTGGCCTTTGCCGTTGGCCTGATGCCGATCATGGGGTTCTTTGCGGCGGCTTTGGCAACCACCGTTTCCGCCTGGGTCATGGTCTGGCAGCTTTGGTATGGCAGCAAGGGCATGGGCGACGCAGCCCGGTTTGACGACCACTTCCGCTCGCGCATGTGGCGGATTCTGGCAGCCTGCGCCGTGATGGGGGCGGTGCTGTTCGGCCTGACGCTTTTGCTTGGCCCGATGCTGGGCGCAGACGGCTGGAGCTATCTTGCACTGTCGCTGCTGATCCTTGGCGGCATGGTCAGCTATGGCGTGGCGGGGGGCCTGTTCGGCGCGTTCCGCCTGTCAGAGTTCCGCGCGGCGCTGCGCCGTCAACGCTGACGCAGGCGGGCCACCACCC
>JBGSRQ010000478.1:0-6902 GCA_041737515.1 Rhodobacterales bacterium
CGCTGGACATGGCCGCACATCTGTTGTGGATGGAGCGGTCGTCAAACGGCGCGTTCCGCCTGTGCCACACCGTTTCCGGCATAGAGGCCGCGCGCGCGTCAGGGATCATCGCGGGCGTGATGCACATGGAAGGGGCCGAGGCGATCGACGAGCGCCTTGATGCGCTGCATGCCTTTCACGCGATGGGCCTGCGCTCCATTGGCCCGGTGTGGAGCAGGCCCACGATCTTTGGCCACGGCGTGCCTTTTGCCTTCCCCTCGACCCCCGACACCGGGCCGGGGCTGACCGATGCGGGCAAACGGCTGGTCGCCGAATGCAACGCGTTGCGGATGGTGATTGATCTGAGCCATCTGAACGAGGCGGGTTTCAATGACGTGGCGCGCCTGTCGGATGCGCCGCTGATCGCCACGCATTCCAACGCGCATGCCATAACGCCCTCCAGCCGCAACCTGACGGATCGTCAGCTTGGCATGATCGCCGAATCCGGCGGCATGGTGGGGCTTAACTTTGCCACAGTGTTCTTGCGCCGGGATGGCCGGCGCGGCACTGACATGGGATGGGACGATGTGTTGCGCCACCTTGATCATCTCATCGCGAAACTGGGCGAGGATCATGTGGGATTCGGCAGTGATTTTGACGGGGCTGCCGTGCCGGACGGGATCGGCGATGCCGCCGGTCTGCCCAATCTTGTGGCAGCTTTGAGTGCGCACGGCTACGACGAGGCGCTGCTTGCAAAGCTGCGTTGGGACAACTGGATGCGGGTTCTGGAGCGGACTTGGGGCGCCTGACGCGGTTTGAAGGCGCTTTGGGCTACGAATTCGGGTGGATTCCTGTCGAGGAACGTGGTCTGCCTTGTAGATGATGGCGCTAACGGCGGGTTGCCTTTGGACGGCATTCGTTGCCTCAATAGCGCGACGCCTGAATGACCGCGCCTGGCGGGGGTGACCCCGGCCCGGCAGATGCTAGCAAGATGGACCAGACCCTTGAACGACATGATTCTGACCCCGAACCTTCTGAAATCCGATGTGTTGCGGCATCTGACCTACACGCTGGGAAAAGACGCGCCCAACGCCAATGTCTATGACTGGCGCATGGCGTTGTCTTTTGCCATCCGCGACCGGGTGGTAGAGCCGTGGTTCGCGTCAACCCGCATGACCTGGGCCGAGGATCACAAGCGCGTCTACTACCTGTCGATGGAATTCCTGATCGGCCGGATACTTGAGGATGCGACAGTCAACCTTGGCCTGCGCGAACAGGCGATTTCGGTGATGGCCGATCTTGGGCAGGATTTCCGGCTGATCGTTGAGGATGAGCCGGACGCGGCACTTGGCAATGGCGGGCTGGGGCGTCTGGCCGCCTGTTTCATGGAATCGATGGCGACGCTGGGTTGCCCAGCCTACGGCTATGGCATCCGGTATGAACACGGATTGTTCCGCCAGCGGTTCGAGGGCGGCCAGCAGGTCGAAACGCCCGAAGACTGGCTAAGCCAGACGAACCCCTGGGAATTCGCGCGACCCGAAGCCGCCTATACCATCGGCTTCAAAGGCACGGTCGAATCGCGCGACGGGCGCGATGTCTGGATGCCGGGGGAAACCGTGCTGGCCACGGCGCATGACACGCCTGTTGTGGGCTGGCAGGGCAAATGGGCCAACACCCTGCGGCTTTGGGGCGCGAAAGCCACGACCCAGTTTGATCTGGAGCGGTTCAACCGTGGCGATTATGCCGCCGCTGCGGAACCGGAGGCTTTGGCCCGGACGCTAAGCCGGGTGCTTTATCCAGATGACACCACCTATCAGGGCAAGGAGCTGCGCCTTAAGCAGGAGTTTTTCCTGACCTCTGCTGCCTTGCAAGACATCCTTCGCCGCTATCTTGCCAGCCATTCGGACCTGCGCGCGTTGCCGCAGCACGTCGCGATCCAGATGAATGATACCCATCCCGCGATTGCCGGGCCCGAACTGATCCGTCTGCTGGCCGATGAACATGGCATGCCGATGGCCGAGGCGCTGGATACGGCCCGCGCGTGTCTGGGCTATACCAACCACACGCTTCTGCCCGAGGCCCTGGAGCGTTGGGCGACCTTCACCTTTGGCAATGTGCTGCCGCGCCATATGCAGATCATAGAATATATCGACGGCTGGCACCGCCGCAGCTATCCCAACCGTCCGCATTATGTGGGCATCGTGAAGCATCACGAGGTTCGGATGGGCGATCTTGCCTTCATCATGTCGCACAAGGTCAACGGCGTTTCGGCGCTCCATTCCGATCTGGTGAAACAGAACCTGTTCCCGGAACTGAACAAGCTTCACCCCGGCCGCATCGTGAACATGACAAACGGAGTAACCCCGCGCCGATGGCTGAAAATGTGCAACCAACCGCTTGCCGGGCTGATCACCGATACCATCGGCGACGGCTGGGAGGCCGATCTTGATCGCCTCAAAGAGCTTGAGCCGCATGTGCAAGACACCGCGTTCCTTGACAAGTTTGCCGCCGCAAAGCGGGTGAACAAGGTCGCGCTGACCGGCTGGATTGACGAACACTGCGGCGTGAAAACCAATCCCGATGCGCTGTTCGATGTGCAGATCAAGCGAATCCACGAATACAAGCGCCAGCTTTTGAACGTGCTGGAAGTCGTCGCCCGCTGGCAGGCGATCCGCGCGAATCCAACGGCGAACTGGGTGCCGCGCGTCAAGATATTCGGCGGCAAATCCGCACCAGGCTATATGGTGGCCAAGGAAATCGTGCATCTGATCAATGATGTAGCCGCCGTGATCAACTCTGATCCGGTGACGGGCGATCTTCTGAAGGTGGTCTATCCGGCCAACTACAACGTCAGCATGGCTGAACATCTGATTCCTGCGTCCGATCTTTCCGAGCAGATATCGACCGCGGGCAAAGAGGCGTCGGGCACTGGCAACATGAAATTCATGATGAATGGCGCGCCGACCATCGGCACACTGGACGGTGCGAACGTGGAAATCCTGCATGAAGTAGGGGCTGAGAACTTCTTCCTGTTCGGTCTGACCACCGAACAGGTCGTCAAACGCCGCGAGGACCCCGACCATTCGCGCAAGGCGATCGAGGCCAGCCAGACCCTGCAGGACGTGCTGCAACTGATCGCCGAGGGGCGCTTTTCGATGGGCCAGCCCGACCGCTATCATGGTCTGGTGCACCGGATGTGGCACAGCGACTATTTCCTGGTCGCCGCCGATTTCGACGACTACCTTGCTGCACAGGCGCGCGTTGACACGGCCTATGCCGATGCAAAGGGCTGGGCACGGATGGCGGCGCTGAATACCGCGCGCTCTGGGTTCTTCTCGTCAGACCGCACGATCCGTGGTTACATGGCGGATATCTGGTCGGTGACCAGCGCCAGCTAGGAAAGTACTCATGGCCAAAACCCCCGCGACCTCGGCGCTGTCCGCTTCTGATGTGAAGGCGATTCTGTCCGGGTCGCTGAACGATCCGTTCGGCGTGCTGGGTCCGCAGGACCGGAACGGAAAGATTGTGGTCACGGCCTTTGTGCCCGGCGCGGAAAAGCTGTGGGTGCTGGCGGGAACGGAGATCGCCGCTGTTCCGGTGCCGGATGCGCCTGGGCTTTTTCAGGCAACTTTGCCCAAACGCATGCCGTATCGCCTGCGCGCCCAAGGCCATGGTACCGAGTGGGAATTTGACGACCCGTTCCGTTTTGGCCCGGTGCTGGGTGAAATGGATGAATATCTGCTGGGCGAGGGCACGCACAAGCGGCTGTGGCAAGTGCTGGGCGCGCATCTGATTACGCGTGAAGGTGTGGCGGGCACGCATTTTGCTGTCTGGGCGCCCAATGCGCAGCGGGTGTCAGTCGTTGGCGGTTTCAACGTCTGGGACGGGCGGCGCCATCCGATGCGCCGGCGCGGGGCCACCGGCGTGTGGGAGACCTTCGTGCCGGGGGTCGCCGAAGGCACGGAATACAAATATGAAATTCGGGGTGCCGGTGGTGCCCTTATGCCTTTGAAGGCCGATCCGGTCGGCTTTGGGTCGGAACATCCGCCCGCCAATGCTTCTGTCGTGCGCAGTCTGGGGCAGCGCGAGTGGGCGGACGACGACTGGATGAAAACCCGGCAAAGCCGCCAGAGCATCGACGCGCCCATCAGCATCTACGAGGTGCATCTGGGGTCATGGAAGCGCGCGCCGGGCGACCGGATGCTGTCTTACGCCGAACTTGCCGATCAGTTGGTATCCTATGTCTCTGACATGGGTTTCACCCATATCGAATTGATGCCGATCTCGGAATTTCCCTTTGATGGCTCGTGGGGCTATCAGCCGGTGGGTCTGTTCGCGCCCACCATCCGCCACGGCACGCCGCCGGAATTTCGCGCGATGGTTCAGGCCGCGCACAAGGCAGGGATCGGCATCCTGCTGGATTGGGTGCCGGGCCATTTCCCGACCGATGCGCACGGTCTGGGCCGGTTTGACGGGACCGCGCTTTATGAACACGCGGACCCGCGCGAAGGCTTTCATCAGGACTGGAACACCCTGATCTACAATTATGGCCGGGTCGAAGTGGCCAATTATCTGACCTCGAACGCCTTGTATTGGCTTGAGGAATACCATCTGGACGGGTTGCGCGTCGATGCCGTGGCCTCGATGCTTTACCGCGACTATTCCCGCAAGGATGGCCAGTGGCTGCCCAACCGCGACGGCGGGCGCGAGAATTACGAGGCGATTGCGCTGCTGCAGCGCATGAACGTTACCGCATATGGCGAGGTGCCGGGGATCATGACCGTGGCCGAGGAAAGCACCGCCTTTCCCGGCGTGTCGCGTCCGGTGAACCACGGCGGTCTGGGGTTCGGGTTCAAGTGGAACATGGGCTGGATGAACGATACCCTGTCCTACATGCAGAAAGAGCCGATCTATCGGCAATATCACCACCACCAGATGACCTTCGGGCTGCATTACGCATGGTCCGAAAACTACATCCTGCCGATCAGCCATGACGAGGTGGTGCATGGCAAGGGGTCGATGCTGACCAAGATGCCCGGCGATGACGAGGAGAAATTCGCCAACCTTCGCGCCTATTATGCCTTCATGTGGGCGCATCCGGGCAAGAAGCTGTTGTTCATGGGCTGCGAGTTTGCGCAGGGGCGCGAATGGACCCACACGCAAAGTCTTGACTGGCACTTGCTGGACCATCCGATGCACCGCGGCGTTCAGTCCCTGATCCGCGATATGAACCGGCTTTACGCCGACAATCCTGCGCTGCACGCGAATGACACAAGGCCCGAAGGGTTCGAATGGATCGTGGGCAACGATGCGGCGGCGTCGGTCTATGCCTGGGTCCGCAAGGGGCGTGCGGGCGATCCGATGGTGGTGGCGATGGTCAACATGACCCCGGTAGAGCGCAGCTATACGCTGGGCCTGCCCGCACCGGGCCAGTGGGATGAGGTTCTGAACACCGATGCGGCGGCCTATGGCGGCGGGAACCGGGGCAATCTGGGCGGCGTTGCGACCAGTGCCACACCCGCGCACGGGCTGGCACAATCGGCGGTCGTGACCCTGCCGCCGTTATCGGCGGTGTGGTTGCGCCACGCGGTCAAGTGATCTGAACGACGGCAAGACCTTTGGGAGGAGGACTTATGAAACCAAGAACGAATTCAAGGCTGTCGTCACAGGCGATGGCCTTTGTGCTGGCAGGGGGGCGGGGCAGCCGGCTGAAAGAGCTGACCGACCGGCGCGCCAAGCCTGCGGTCTATTTCGGCGGCAAGACCCGGATCATCGACTTTGCGCTGTCGAATGCGCTGAACTCGGGCATCCGCAAGATGGCGATTGCGACGCAATACAAGGCGCATTCCCTGATCCGCCACATGCAGCGGGGCTGGGGGTTCTTCCGCGCGGAACGCAATGAATATCTGGATATCCTGCCCGCAAGCCAGCGTGTGTCGGAAAGCAAATGGTATCTGGGCACTGCCGATGCGGTCACGCAGAACATTGATATCGTTGACAGTTATGGCGTGAAATATGTGGTCATTCTGGCCGGTGATCACATCTACAAGATGGATTACGAGGTGATGCTGCGCCAGCATGTCGACACTGGCGCCGATGTGACCATCGGCTGTCTGACCGTGCCCCGGATGGAGGCGGTGGCCTTTGGCGTGATGCATGTCGACAAGGATATGCGGATCACCAATTTTCTGGAAAAGCCCGCCGATCCGCCCCCGATCCCCGGTGACCCCGACAATGCGCTGGCCTCGATGGGTATCTATGTCTTCAACTGGGACTTCTTGCGCGATCTGCTGATCCGGGACGGCGAGGATGAAAACTCCAGCCATGACTTCGGCAACGATCTGATCCCCGAGATCGTGAAGAACGGCAAGGCGATGGCGCACAGCTTTTCGGAAAGCTGTGTCACATCAGGCACAGAAACCGAGCCTTACTGGCGCGATGTGGGCACCATTGATGCGTTCTGGCAGGCCAATATCGACCTGACCGATTTCACGCCGAAGCTTGATCTTTACGATCATGCCTGGCCGATCTGGACCTATGCCGAGATCCTGCCGCCCGCGAAGTTTGTCCATGATACCGACGGGCGGCGGGGCATGGCTGTGTCGTCGCTGATTTCCGGCGACTGTATCGTGTCCGGGTCAGAGGTGCGAAGTTCCCTGTTGTTCACGGGCTGCAGGACGCATTCGTTCAGCAGCCTTGATCATGTGGTGGCGCTGCCGCAGGTTGTTGTGAACCGCAAGGCCGACCTGAGCAACTGCGTGATTGACCGGGGCGTGATCATTCCCGAAGGACTGGTGGTGGGAAAAGATCCGAAGATGGATGCCAAATGGTTCCGCCGCACCGATGCGGGTGTCGTTCTGATCACCCAGGATATGCTGGACGCGCGGGCGGCCAAACTGGGGTAGGCTATTGCCGAGAGCGCC
>JBGSRQ010000040.1:0-2607 GCA_041737515.1 Rhodobacterales bacterium
GCTTGCGGCCGGTGGATGGCCCGTTCGGCGATTTTTCCGACCCCGATGGCTACCGTGCGGCGGCCGCGCGCGCGGCGGTGCTGGGATGCGAGGGCAAATGGGCCATTCATCCCAGCCAGATCGGCCTTGCGAACGAGGTGATGAGCCCGTCCGAGGCCGATGTGACCCGCGCCAAACGGATCATCGCGGCAATGGAAGTGGCGGCGAGTGAAGGCAAGGGAGCGGTGTCACTTGACGGGCGTCTGATCGACTATGCGTCGATCCGGCAGGCGGAAGTGCTGGTTGAAAAGGCGCGTCAGATCGCCGGAAACTGAGGCGGCAAAAGCGCGATGCGGCCGGTCAGCCGCCAGGTCTGATTTGATCCGGACCGACTGATGAACCTTCCCGCGGAAGGTTCATCGGTTTCATTCATCCAAGGGCAAAAGGCTGTTGATCAAGGCGGGGCATGCAGCAGGACGGGGCCTGAAATCTGACCGCGCCTGCCGGGCGTCAGATGGGCGCGGGCACATCAGTCGCATGACACATCTGCCAGGACCTGCATCTTTCCCGTCCGAAACGCCCGGCCTTGTCGCAAAGGCGTTACGACTGTGGCCGGGTTTTCTTCGGATCGTAATGCGACAGCCCCACGATCACCGCAGGCAGGCGCTTTTGTAATCCGTCCAGCTTGCCCACCTCCAGCGCCGTGCCGGTCTCGGAATGTGCCACGTCAACCCGCGCCAGGGCGATCGTCTTGCCCAGCAAGGGCGAGCGCATCGCCGATGTCACCTCGCCCACCTGCGCGCGCCCGACATGCAGCGTGTCGCCGTGGCCGACATTCACCGCCGCGTCAATCTCCAGCCCCACGAAGCGGCGAGCTGGCGTCTGCTTGCGCCGGATCAGTGCGTCGCGGCCGATGAAATCATCCGCCTTGGATTTCAACGGCACGGTAAAGCCGATGCCGGTCTCGAACGGATCGGTCTGGTCGGAAAATTCGGCCCCCGCAAAGATCAGCCCGGCCTCGATCCGCACCATGTCCAATGCGGCCAGTCCCATCGGGCGCAATCCGCGCCCTTCGCCCTGCGCCCGGACGGCCTCCCAGACCTGCGTGCCGTCCTTGGGGTGGCAAAACACTTCATAGCCCAACTCTCCGGTATAGCCTGTGCGCGACACGACCACAGGCGCACCCGACGGTCCGCCGATGCGGCCCACGGTGAACCGGAACCAGCCAAGTTCGTCGATCGTCGGCTGGTGCGGTGCGGTCCAGACCATATCACTGATGATCGCGCGGGAATTTGGCCCCTGCACTGCCAGATTGTGCAACTGATCCGTCGAGGACCGCACCATCACCGTCAGCCCCAGTTTCGCCGCCTGTTCACGCAGCCAGACGCCGCTGTAATCATCGCCGCCAATCCATCGGAACTGATCCTGCCCCAGACGGTAGAGCGTGCCGTCATCAATCATCCCGCCGTGCGGATAGCACATCGCGGAATAGACCACCTGGCCCACGCTCAGCTTTTTCACATCGCGGGTCAGGCAATATTGCAGCAGGGCCTCGGCATCCGGGCCGGTGACTTCGAACTTGCGCAGGGGGGACAGGTCGATGACCACGGCCTCTTCGCGGCAGGCCCAGTATTCCTCGATCGCGCCCACCGACGAGAACACATGCGGCAGCCAATAGCCCTTGTATTCCACCATATGCCGGGTCAGCGCACTGGTCCCGGCATGAAATGCGGTTTCTTTGGTCATCTTCGGCTCCGCATCGGGGGTGGGTCGCGTGGCAATGGCGCGGCTGAACGTCTGCTCGCCGGAATAGGTGCGCACATGAATGTCGGTCAGATCCCAGCCATTCGCGGGCGAGGTATCGTCGGGGCACGACGAGTTGACGCAGACCAGATCGGTCAGCGCGCGCATCAGCACATAGTCGCCGGGCCGTGACCACGGCTCGTCGCTGATCAGAACGCCGTGGGCATCAATGCTGGTGTTGAAGAACAGATTGACCGCCATCCAGCCCGGTCGCGGATCAACCCCGTGATCGCGCAGCGCCGTGTTGAAATTGTCGGAACAGTTGGCATGGCCGGGATAACCGATGTCGTCATAATACTTGGCCGCACAGGCCATCGCAAAGGCATCGTGGCGACCCACGGTATCCTGCACCACCTCGACCAGCGGCAACCAGTCCTGATCGTAGTATTTCGAATGCAGCCCGGGGCGCGAAAAGTCATGTGCCATGAACGTCCGCGAGGTGGTCACATCCAGCGGATGCTGGATGCCGCGATCCAGCTTGCGCGCATCAAAGCACTGGAAATCGGTGCATTGACGGCCATCAACGTCGATGATCTGGATATAGTCGCCCGCCTTGACGTGATAAGAGGCAGCGGTGGCCGGCGGAATGCGCAGATCGGACAGGGGGTCGGCCAGCGGATCGGGCAGATCGAACCCCGGCGCACGGATCTGCGTCGCGCGCTGGATCGTGACCACCAGCGGCGTCGCGGTATCTTGTGCGTCGGGCAGCATGGCCGTGCCGGGGGCCGCGATGATCAGCGTGCCGTCGCGCGTGGCGGTAAATGTTTCGGCGGTGCCGGGCGGGGTCTGGCTGTCGAACAGCGAAATAACCTTGGCCGCGCCCAG
>JBGSRQ010000045.1:0-18277 GCA_041737515.1 Rhodobacterales bacterium
CCTTGCGGCACGGTCCAGCACCCGAGCGCGAGCGGCCAAAGCAGTTTCGGGGTGGCGGTCCGGGCGGCGGGTTTCGGGCGATTGCGGAATAGCCACCAAAAGGGCCGCCTGCGCGGGGGTCAGCCTGCGCGGTTCCTTGCCGAAATAGGCCAGCGAGGCCGCGCGCACGCCTTCGACATTGCCTCCATAGGGGGCCAGATGCAGATAAAGCTGCAAAATCTGCGACTTTGACAAATTCTGTTCCAGCGCCAGCGCCACCCGCACCTGACGCAACTTGCCCTCAACCTTGCCGGTGCCGCTTTCCTCCAGCAACCGCGCGACCTGCATCGTCAGGGTTGATCCACCCGAAACGACGCGTCTGTTCCAGACCGCCTGTCCCACGGCGCGTGCCAAAGCTATGGCGTCCACGCCGCCGTGATCATAAAACCGTTTGTCCTCGAACCGCAGCAGCATCGCGACGTAGGCGGGGTCGACGTCTGCCAGATCGACCGCCATCCGCCAGCGACCGTCCGATACGGTATAGGCGCGCAAAAGCACGTTATGGCGGTCCACCACCTCAACCGAGGTTTCTGGGGCAAGGGGGGGCAATTCCGTTGCCGCCACCCAATCGCGACCTCGATCAAGGCCAAAGGCCGCGACCCAAAGGGCAGCGGCCAAAGCAAAGGGCAGACGCGCGCGCATCACTTGGCGATGGTGATCTGGCCTGCATCGGTGCGGGCGCGGTAGTCGGGTCGATACATATCCTCGACCGTGGCTGCGGGGTGGTGGAATACGCCGGGCGACACAGCACGCACGACATAGCCCAGCTTGAACGGCTTGTTGTCATAGCGGTCAATCGCCGTCAGGAAACGGTCCTGCCGGAATTCGCTGTGCGCGACATCTCCTTCAAGGTTCAGCCCGTCCAGTGCCGGAGTGTTGCCACCACTGATCAGGTTCGGATTGTCAATCTCGAATCCGGCGGGCAGCGGATCGGCAACCATCAGCCGGGCCTCGCCCTTGCCGTAGGGTGTGATCTGCAGCACCGTCAAAAGCCGGGTGCCGGTCTTGACGGTATCAAGCGTCACGGCCTCGCCCTCCAGCGTGTAATAGCTGCGGGTGATCGCGTAGCCGTTGCCGCCCGCAGGTTCGGGTTCTGACGGCACGCCATAGGTCGTCACGGTCAGCGTGGCCTTGCGGTCCGAGGTGTTCTCGACCACCGTTTCCGACCCTGCGCCATCCAGCACCCGCACCAGCGGGCCAGTCGCAGGCGCGCCGTTGAACAGGATGCCATCGGTTCCCGGCCGGTCGATCAGCGCATTGGTCGCAAGCAGGGCCCAAGTGCTTTCCTGTGTGGAAAGCCAATCGCCCCGGTTGGCCAGACGGTTTGCAAGCGCTTCGCTGTCAATCGCTTCGGACCCGGCCTCCAGCGCCAGCGTCAGAACCGCCGCCGTATCGCGATACGACGTTCCATAATCGGCGCGGACGGTTTGTTCGGCAGCCCTTGCTTCTGCGGCCTCCACCCCGATGGCAGCGGCGCGGAACATTCGATCCGACCGTGGCTGATCGCCATAGCTGGCCAACGCCGCCCCAAGTTGCGCACTGGCCAAGGGGGTCGAGAACGCCTCGGCCTTCACATCGGCATAGTAGCGCAGATCACCGATCGAGGCCGCACCCTCGCGGGCCAGCACCATCAGCGCATAGGCCAGATCGGCCCCGCCATTATCGAAATCGGGATAGTAATTCACCTGATTTCGCAGGTTATCCAAAGCATTGCGGAACGCGAGGTCCGGCACCGCATAACCCTGTGCCTTGGCCCGTGACAGGAAGTCGGTGACAAACGCATCCAACCACATATCACCGGAATACGCCGACCAAAGGCCAAACGCGCCTTCACCGGTCTGGTTCTGCAACACTTCGATGATTGCCTGTTCGACGCGCAGCTTGATGTTGTCGGCACCTTCAAGGTCCATCGCCTGTGCGACCTGATCGAAGTAAATCAGCGGCAAGGCTTTCGACGTGATCTGCTCGGTGCAGCCATAAGGATAGCGGTCCAGCGCCGCCAGAAGCCCCGGCGCATTCAGCCGCGCAATCGGTCCGACGGCCATCGTGGCGCTGCCCGATCCGGGGATCAGCCCGGCATAGACGTTGGCATCAAAGGTGAACTTTTCACCTGCCGCAAGGTCAAACCGGCTGATCCGGGCAACCTCGGGGTCGTTCACCTGAACCGGCAGCTTCAGCACCTTGGTCAGCTGCTTGCCATCGGGAGTGGTCAGTGCAACCGAGATTTCGGCGATGCCAACGGCATCTACCGTCACCGGAACCTCGAACACCTGTTTGCCCTTTTCGGCCAGATCAAACCCTGATGGAACGTCGCCCAACGTCACACCCTTGCCGCTGACATCCAGCCCGATCCGGCCCGCCGGACCGGAGGCATGCACGATCTCCAGCAGCAGACGCGAGCTGTCGCCGGGCGACATGAAGCGCGGCAGGCTGGCGGTTACAACTACCGGATCGCGCACCAGAACGTCCGCATTGGCCTGACCCACCCCGGTTTTCGACCAGGCGACGGCCATGATCCTTACGGTGCCGTTGAACGACGGCAGGTTGAACGTCGCCCGAGCATAGCCATCCGGTCCCACCGTTACCGGGCCGCTGAAATAGGCAACCAGTTCCTCGGTCGGCGGGGGCGAGTCGAGCTTTGCTTGCGCACCCGAATCGCCGCCCGACCGCACTTGCCCCTCGGCCCCGTTCAGCCCGTCGATCAGACGCCCGTAAACATCGCGGATACCCACGCCAAGGCGGCGCTGGCCGAAGTAATGGCTGTCGGGATCGGGCGATTCAAACGAAGTCAGGTTCAGAATACCGACATCGACCGCAGCGATGGTGGCATAGGCCGCCTCGCCCGGTTGCACGCCCGCCACCTTGATCGCCACCTCCATGGGTCCGCGCGGGGCGGCTTCAGCGGCGGTTTCTACACTGACATCCAGCTTTTTCGCACCCGGATCAATCGCGGCATGGGTCAGTCCCAAAGCCCGCGCCGGATTGCGGCCTGCGGCCACATCCATCGGCCGCAGAACTGACGCGGTGACGTAAACGCCCGCCCCCCATTCATCGGTCACGGGAAGTTCGATCAGGTTTTCGCCTTCCTTGACCGCGACCGCTTTCATGGCGACCAGACGGTTTGACAGCACGCTGACCAGAGCCGTCCCCGCTGCTCGCGGCACAATACGCAGAACAGCCGTGTCGCCCGGTTTGTAAGCCGGTTTGTCCAGCGAGAGTTCGAGCGTATCGGGTGTCGAAGACGTGTCGGCTGGCACATACCAACCAGCATAGAAACTGGTCGAGGTGGCGGTATCACTGCCATCGGATTTCTGCACGATCAGTTCGTACTGGCCCCATTGCACCGGGGCCGAAACTTCAACCGGCGTGTCGGCCAGATCAACCTCGCCCTGCTTGACCAGAGTACGGGTCACCACCGGCTCCCAGTTCCAGTTGCCGGAATACTGATACCATTGATAATTCGTCTCGATCCGGTTGACCGTCCATGTCACCTTCATCGGCACGGGGCCAAGATCCGGCCCAACTGCAATCAGGCTGAACCGCGCATCGTCGCCTTCACCCACCACGCCGTCAAAGCCGGTTTTCACACCGATCATCGCGGCCGAAGGCGTCAGCAGTTTGTTGACCCGCCGTTCCACAGGGCGGCCAGAACCTTCAGCCACGCGGACAGTATACTGCGCCTCCAGCGGGCGGCCGGGGTCGGTGATATCGGGCAGGGTGGTGTCGATGACAACCTTGCCGGTTTCATCGGTGCGGTAGGTGGTGTCGAACGACTGGCTGCGCGACGAGAAGGACTGGTCATAGCGGCCAAAGATATAGCCAGGCCATTCCGCAAGGCCGTTGGCCGCGCGCAGCAGGACTTCGCCCTCTACCGCCAGATCAGCGCCCGGCGCGCCGAAAAGATAGCGGGCATCCACGGTCAGTTCAGGCTGGTCGCCCAGCCGGATGGACCCATCGGCCAGTCTCAGATCAAAATCGATCCGTTCCGGCAGGAAATCTTCGACAAGGAAGGTTTTCCCGGTCAGCGGGCCTGCGTCCAGATCGGCAAACACCTGCATCGACCATACGCCACGCGGCGCAGACCCTGCAATCGGCAGTGAAAAGACATGCCCGCCCGCGCCGCTGTCTTCGACCAGTTGGCGCGAATATTCGACGCCGTCCGGGCGTTTGACCACTGCCGTAAGCGGCAGCCCGTCGATCCCTGCGACTTCGGCATCGCGGGCCAGGGCCGTTGCATAAACCGTTTCTCCCGCGCGATAGGCGCCCCGGTCCGTTGTCAGGAACACGTCTATCGCGGGTGACGCCTCACGCCCTGCAACGCCACGATCCGAAAGGTCAAACTCGGGGTCGGTCAGCGACAGAAAGGCAAGATCGGTATCGCCATCGCGCACCACGATCATTGCCGGGGCAGCGCCACCGTTGCCGCGCGACAGTCCCGCATCAAAGCGCGCATAGCCCTGATCGTCGGTCTTGGCGGTGCCCAACACCTCGTTCGCGCGGCTCAAAAGCTGCACGTCAATGCCCGCCTTCGCCGCGGCCGTGCCAAGGCTTCGGACAAAGACATGCAGCCCGTCAACGCCGCTCATCGTGGTAACACCCAGATCAGAGATCACGAACCACTGCCATGCCGCCGCCGTTTCATACGGGTCGGCCCCCGGAATGGCGGCCTTCAGCGCGTAGACCCCGGCGGGCAGACCGGCAATCGCGGCATCCATCGGCAGGCGGGTGGTCATGTCGCGGTTGACCTCTTGCGCCACAGTCGCCGTGCCTTGCCAAAGCTGGGTGCCAACCTCGCCGGTAAAGGTGCCTTCTTCCCATTCACCGATGGCATTGCCGAAATAGCCCGATTGCAGTGCGCGCAGCAGGTTGCGGTCCGACACTTCGAACAGCGTCAGGTCCAGCTTGTCGGTGTTGACAGTTTCGACCGGCAGCGATGCATTGCCCGCCTTGGGCAGCACATAGGCACGCCCCGGAAAGCGCACCGAGGTCGCACGATCCTTGACGTAAAGCGCCAGATTCACTGATTTGACCAGCTTTTGCCCATCGGCCGCGGGCAGCCCTTCGCGGAAGGTCACACTGTAGCGGTTGCCATGCTCGACCCCTTCGACGCACAGCGAGGTAGTGCCGTTCAGCACAACACTCAGCCCCGCTTCGGGCAGTTGCACAAAGGTTGAATAGTCGACGGATGACGCGAAAAGCGGCTCGGAGAATGTCGCGCAGATGCGTGGACGCGGGCTGTCAGACTGCACCTCGGTATCGACCACGCGAAAGCCGTACTTGCCGATCGCCGTGTCCAGCAACGCCGCAGTATCATCGCGCGGTTGCAGGTTTTGCGCCAGACGCAGCGACTGCACGGTATCACGTCCGCGCCCCAGTTTCTCCAGCACGTCGCCCATCGTCACCAGAATACTGTGACGAAGCGCCGGATTTTCGGCCCGCAGATAAGCGTTGACCGACGCAAAATACGCGCGGCGGTAATCCTCGCCCTGCCGGTCAGAGACGTTGTCGCCATCAAGGATCAGGAACTGAGCATAATCATGCCAGTTGTCGGCAGAGTCGGTGATGGTAAGGGCGGTTCCGGCCGTGTTCGCGGCCGTAAGCCAATCACCGGTAGTGCTTGCATCCACAGCATAAGACAGCAGGTCTTCGGCATTCCGGGTGCCTGCGAAATGTGTGTTCGACAGGGCCAGCGCCTGATCAAAGGCACCCGCCACATCCGAATCGCTCACAAAATCAAGCTCGGAGCGGCGTGCCGCAGCATTATTCACAACGGCAGAAGGGGCGACGACGATCCGGCCGGACGTGGCCCCTTGATAGAACGCCCCTTGCCCCGGATTGGCCTTTGGAAAGCAAGAACCGTTGCGCGCGTTGAACGTAAAGGCCGTGCAGCCCTTGGTGTTCACGCAAGCGCGCTGACACGCTTCAAGCGTGGTATCGAACAGCGAGGCGATATCGCCGCCGGGAAGATCCGCATCCTGACTTTGAATGAACCGCTTTTCGGGGATCAGATTTTCCGCAACCACCGGACCGGCGACGACCCCCGCACAAAGCGCAAGACCAATGACAAATGACACGAACCGCATGGAAAAACTCCCGAAAATTCACTCTTCTCAGGGTCGCACACTGCACCCGGCGTTGGCAAGGATTCGACCACTGCCCGTGCTTCACAATCAGCGTTAACCGAAGTTTCACGCGCATGTCGGAAGCTGGTTCCAGATCGGGGCACAAGTGGCCTTTGCCAGGGGTGGTCGCGGGGCGCGATGGGAATAGACATAACGGAAAGACTGGCCAAGGAACGGCGCGCTCGGCTTGCTGCGGAACGCTTGCTGGAACAGAAAAGCCGCGAATTGTTTGCCGCCAACGAAAAGCTCGCTCTGCATGCAAGGTCACTGTCGGATCAGATTGTCGAACAGCGCCATGTTGTCCGCAATGCGCTGTCCGAAGCGGAAGTTCTGAAGGGCCAGAACGCGCGATTCACCTCGGAACTGGACCGTGCCCATACCGCTGCAGTGATGGCTGAACGCAGGCTGCGCGACAGCATTGATACCATTCACGACGGGTTCGCGGTTTTCGATTCCGAGGGCAGGCTGGTCACTGCAAACCGCGCCTATCTGTCGACGTTCCAGAAGAATGACGTGGCCTCTGGCATCAGCTACGAAGACATCCTTCGCATCTGCATCCGCGATGACATGGTCGAACTTGAAGAAGCGTCACCCGAAGCCTGGGTCGCGTCAATGCTGGCCCGCTGGGAGGCTGATCCGATCAGCCCGGTGACGGTGCGGTTTTCGAATGGCGCATGGGTCAAAATGGTGGACAGGCGGGGTCGTGACGGCGGCATGGTCAGTCTGGTTCTGAACATCACCGAACAGATGCGCATCTGGGCCGCGATCGAGACGATACCCGACGGATTCGTGATTTATGATCGCGAAGACCGGCTCTTGATCTGCAACCAGCGCTACCGAGACCTCTATCCGGCTTCTGCCCCGGCAATGCAGACCGGCACCCGATTCGAAGATATCCTGCGGTTTGGCCTTGCTGCCGGTCAATATGCCGATGCGGTCGGTCGCGAAGACGACTGGCTTTCGGAGCGCATGCATCGCCACAATCACCCCGCCGAGGCGATTGAACAGCATCTGGCCGACGGGCGCTGGCTTCGCGTGCTGGAACAGGCCACACCCGATGGTGGCCGTGTCGGGTTGCGTGTCGATATCACCGAGTGGAAAGAACAGCAGACAGCACTGGATACCGCCCGCATCGCTGCAGAATCGGCAAACCGGGCGAAATCGGCTTTTCTGGCCAACATGAGCCATGAGATCCGCACGCCGATGAATGGCGTGGTCGGCATGGCGGAATTGCTTTGCGAAAGCCCGTTGTCCGAAGAACAGCGCCTGTTTGCCGACACGATCCGATCCTCGGGCGAGGCGTTGCTGGTCATCATCAACGATATTCTGGATTATTCGAAGATCGAGGCAGAACGACTGACGCTTCACCCCGAACCTTTTGATCTGGAAAGGATTATCCACGAAATCGTGATGCTTCTGCAACCCAAGGCGCGCAGTCGCGGGATCGAGCTTCTGATCGACTTCGACATGTTCCTGCCGACCTCATTTGTCGGTGATCCGGGGCGGATCCGGCAGATTCTGACCAATCTGATCGGCAACGCAGTCAAATTCACCGAGGTGGGGCACGTTCTGGTCCGCGTGGTCGGTGGTGAATCCGAACCAGACGGTCAGTCCTTGCACATCACGGTTGAGGATACCGGAATCGGCATCTTGGCGGAAAATCTGGACCACGTCTTTGGTGAGTTCAATCAGGTCGAAAGCGAGGCGAACCGCAAGTTCGAGGGCACCGGGCTTGGCCTGGCCATCACGCGGCGTCTGATCGAACGGATGGGCGGCTCGGTCTGGGTCGACAGTGAATTCGGCAAAGGCTCCAGCTTCGGGTTCCGCCTTGCCCTGCCCGTGGCAGAAACCGAAATCGAGGCAGACCGGTCGAACCCGATGGTTATCAAGAGTGCGCTTGTTGTCGACGATCAGTTCATCAATCGTACGATTCTGGAGCGCCAGCTTGGAACCTGCGGGATCGCGGTCACGCTGTGCCGGTCCGGGGCCGAGGCTCTGGCTGTGCTGGCGCAAGGGCAAGAGTTCGATGTGATCCTGACCGATCATGTCATGCCCGACATGAACGGCCTGCAACTGACGACAGAAATCCGCAAATCGGGAAACTCGGTGCCGATTGTGCTCTTGTCGTCCAATCCGACAGAAGCGCGTGAATCCGATCAGGCCGTTCATCTGGCTGCGGTTCTGCAAAAGCCGATCCTGCGGTCCGATCTGTATCGCAAACTGCAGTATCTCTCCAGAATACCGGAACCGCCTGCCACTGCTCCTGTCACCAAAGAACCCGACGATATCCGCAAGATGCGGGTGCTGGCCGCCGAAGACAACCGCACGAACCAGCTTGTGTTCCGCAAGATGGTCAAGGACCTGGCAATCGAACTTGTGTTTGCCAACAACGGTCGTGAAGCGGTGGAGCTGTTCCAAAGCCTGGACCCCGACATGATCTTCATGGATATCTCGATGCCGGAAATGGACGGGCGCGAGGCGGCGATGGCCATTCGCAGTCTCGAAGCGGGCTACAGCCACGTGCCGATTGTCGCACTGACCGCACATGCGATGGATGGTGACGAGAAAAGCATATTTGCGGCAGGCATTGACCGTTACATGACCAAACCACTGCGCAAGAATGCCATCTTCGACGCCATCTCGGAATTCTGCCCCGATGATGTCTGCCCAGTCTTGCCCGACCTTCAAGCGGGTGCCGCGTAACCCTTCCCGGCAACCTATTGGCAGCGCCAGTTTAATGGCTTAGTCAAAGGCACCCGGACCGGAGCGCTGACCTGTGAACCTGACCCAATCCCGACCATTCGTTATCCACGCCGTGATGATCATGGCGGTTCTGGGCATCGGCATCTTCATCGGTACGCAGACGCCGGCGGGTGAATGGTACGACGGTTTGAAGAAAGCCTGGTTCACGCCGCCCGGATGGGTGTTCGGCCCGGTCTGGACGGTGCTTTACATCCTGATCGGGTGGGTTGGCGCGCGCAAAATCCTGTATGGCGGGCAGCGCCTGCTGTGGGTGGCGCAAATGGTCTTGAATTTTGCCTGGTCACCGGTGTTTTTCGGCCTTCAACTGACCACGACCGGTGCCGTGATCATTGTGGGCATGTTGCTTGTCATTCTGGATTTCATCCGACGCGAGTGGCGCAGCGACCGCACCTCTGCACTGATGTTCGTGCCCTATGCGGTCTGGGTCACTTTGGCGGCGGCGGTAAATATCGGCGTCGTGGTATTGAACGACACGCTTTAGGCGGCCATCTTTTCGGAGCGGATGAACACCATCCGCGCATCGTCGGATTGCGCTGGAAGAAACCGATAGCCGCCCAGTTCGAAATCGCGCAGTGCCGCTACATGAGTCAGGCGATGATCTGCAATGAACCGCGCCATTGCACCGCGCGCCTTCTTGGCCCAGAAGCTGACGATCTTTGCTTCGCCAGCACGGTCTTCAAGAAACACCGGCGTGACGACCCGTAATTTCAACGCGCGCAGATCGACCGCGCTGAAATACTCGGTCGAGGCGCAGTTGATCAGCGTCTCGACACCTGCAGACCTGGCATCGGCATTCAGTGCCTGCGCGATCTTGCGGCCCCAGAAGGCGTAAAGATCGGCACCTTTCGGCGTTTCCAAACGGCTGCCCATCTCAAGCCGGTAGGGCCGAATCGCATCCAACGGGCGCAACAGACCGTAAAGCCCCGACAAGATCCGCAAGTGGCCCTGCGCCCATCGCATCGCATCGGCGTCCAGCGTTGCCGCCTCAAGCCCCGCATAGGTATCGCCGTCAAACATAAGGGCTGCGGGTTTCTGGGGTTGGGCATCAAAATCCTTGAACCGGTCGCGGTTCAATCGGGCGAGTGGTTCAGAGATATCCATCAGGCGGCGCAGATCATCAATGGACAGGCGTCGGGCGATGCCCGCAAGGCGCTTGGCCTCGCGTGCGAAGGCGGGTTCTGACGCGGTCAGCCCGTCGGGCAATTTCCACGGCGTTTCGTTCAGACGTTTCGCAGGTGAGATCACAGTCAGCATGGGCCTAATCCTCGTGAAAAACAGCCAGAAAGGCCGCGCCGAACCGTTCCAGTTTTGCTGGACCCAGATCGCCCGCGCGGTCCAGATCCGACAGGGTCGAGGGGCGGGCCTCGGCAATCTTGCGAAGCGCCGATTGTGTCAGGCTCAGCGGTTTGCCAATGCCGCCTTCCCCGCGCTGCAGTTCGATCTGCACTTGCGCAAGCCGGTCAAAGATAGCGCCCGCATCGCGCCCGGCCAGCCGCATCCGCTGCGGGTGCAGGGGCACTGCACTGGCCCCGGTGATCACGGCCAGAAAGGCGGCACCATAGCTTTCCAGCTTCTTTGCGCCGATCCCGGAAATCTGGGCCATCTGGTCCAGATTCTCGGGCCGCCGCTCCACCATTTCGATCAATGTGCGGTCCGGGAAAATAACATAGGCCGGAACCGACGCCGCCTCGGCCAAGGCGCGCCGCTTGGCTTTCAGAGCCGACAACAAAGGCGCATTCTCATCACTGACCAGCGAAGTGACATTGGGCCGTGCGTCTGCCTGTGCAATCGTATCGCGGCGCAGGGTGATCCTTTGCTCGCCCCGCAAGATGGGGCGGGCCGCGTCGGTCATGCGCAATGCGCCGTGGCGTTCGGTATCGGGGCGCACAAGGTCGCGGCCCATCATCTGCCGGAACACGGCCCCCCAGGCGGGTTTCGTGAGGTCACGCCCAACGGCAAAGGTGGGCAGCTGGTCATGCCCCCGTTCGCGCACCTTTGCGGTCGATGTGCCGGTCAGAATGTCGATAAGATGGCCCGCGCCGAACCACTCACCGGTGCGCAGAATGGCCGACAGTGCCTTGCGCACCGAATCGGTTGCGTCGAACACATCGGCGGGGCGGTCGCACAGATCGCAATTGCCGCAGGGTTCGGATGCTTCGCCGAAATAGCCCAGCAGCACGCGGCGGCGGCAACCTGTTGCCTCGGCCAGACCCAGAAGCGCGTTCAGCCGGCCATGATCGGCGGCTTTGCGGTCGGGTGGGGCCAGACCTTCGTCAATCTGGCTGCGCCGCAGGCGGATGTCATCGGGGCCATAAAGCGTCAGTGTTTCGGCCGGGGCACTGTCGCGGCCCGCGCGGCCGATTTCCTGATAGTAACCCTCGATCGACTTGGGCAGATCGGCATGCGCGACCCAGCGGATATCGGGTTTGTCGATGCCCATGCCAAAGGCGACCGTCGCAACGACGATCAACCCATCTTCGCGCTGAAAGCGGATCTCGACCTGGCGGCGGTCTTCCGCATCCATTCCGCCGTGATAATTGCAGGCCGAATGACCAGCCTCGCGCAGGGCCTGCGCCAGCGTTTCTGTCTTGGCCCGCGTGCCGCAATAGACGATGCCGGACTGCCCCTTGCGGGCGGCGGCAAAGCCAAGAATTTGCTGGCGGGGCGTGGATTTGACCGCAAAGGCCAGATGGATATTGGGCCGGTCAAAACCGCGCAGGAACGTAGACGGAGTCTCGCCGCCGAACAGACGGGTCACAATCTCGGCCTGCGTTTCCTCATCCGCAGTGGCGGTAAAGGCGGCCAGAGGCACGTTCAAGACCCGGCGCAGTTCACCGATGCGCAGGTAATCGGGGCGGAAATCGTGACCCCACTGGCTGACGCAATGTGCTTCGTCCACCGCGATCATGCTGGTGCCAATGCGCCGCAGCATCTGCAGGGTAGAGGCCGACGCCAGACGTTCCGGAGCCATGTACAAAAGTCGCAGACGGCCCTGATCCAGCGCTGCAAACACCTCTTCGGTTTCGGCGTCAGTGTTGCCCGAGGTCAACGCCCCCGCCTCTACCCCCGCTTCGCGCAGGGCGCGGACCTGATCACGCATCAGTGCGATAAGCGGGGAAATCACCACTGTCACGCCTTCCCGGCACAGCGCAGGCAACTGAAAACAAAGCGATTTTCCACCACCTGTCGGCATGATGGCCAGCACGTTCCGGCCCGCCATCACGGCATCGACAATCTCTTCCTGACCGGGGCGATAACCCGCAAAGCCGAATACCGAAGCCAAAAGATCGCGCGGTTGCTGCATGGGTGGGTCGCGGGTCCTGTCAGGCGGTCGGTGTGTCGCAAGTTTGTGAAGAAAACCTTGACCGGATCAAAACCCGATCGGGCTTGCCGGCAGATAGCTGCGCAGGAAAATCAGCGCGATCAGCACCACAAGGGGGGCCAGATCGAACCCCTGCATGGGGGGCAGAACGCGGCGCACGGGGCCGTAGATCGGCTCCAGCATCCGGTTCAATGTGTACCAGACGCGCGCGATCAGCGGCTGACGCAGGTTCAGGACCTGAAAATTCACCAGCCAGGACATGATTATATGCGCGATGATGACCAGCCAGACCACATCCAGAAACAAGCGCACTGCGCCCAGTATAGAGTCCATCGTGCCACTCTCCACAATTGGTTGTGGTTTAGGTAGCGGTTGCAGGGGCCAAGGGCAACCGTTTCCGCAGCGTTTCGCTTGACCTTTTCGCCCCGTCGGGTGACCGAAAGCGATAGGGAGAATTCGATGTATCCGTTCCTGCGTCTGGCCAAGGAAATGCTGAAATTCCGCAATGCCCCCAAGCTGGGGCTTTTGGAGACACATGTCAGCGCGCACATGTGCCTGCCGTGGGATCTGGACCCGTGGAATGAATTGAACAACGGCCGGACGCTGACGCTTTATGATCTGGGGCGGATGCCAATGGCGCGGCGCGTCGGTCTTGATCGCGCGCTCCGCTCAAAGGGCTGGGGGCTGACGGTAGCGGGGGCATCGACCCGCTATCGCCGCCGGATCACGGTCTTTGACCGGCTCGAGATGCGCTCGCGCTGTATCGGCTGGGATGCGCGGTTCATCTATATGGAGCAAAGCCTTTGGAAGGGGCCCGAGTGCTGCAACCACATGCTGCTGCGGTCTGCCGTGGTGTCGAAAGGCGGAATTGTAGCGCCGCAAAATCTGGTGGATGCGCTGGGGGCGGGCATCCAAAGCCCTGATCTGCCCGGTTGGGTGCAGGCGTGGATTGCCGCTGATGGCACGCGCCCCTGGCCGCCGCAGCGATAACTTGCGTGGCGCGGTGTTTTCGGGCTTGATCGAGGCAACTCAATGGGGCCGAGCATGACACCCGCAAGAAAACGCATCTGGGGCTGGTATTTCTTTGATTTTGCCAGCCAGCCCTACAACACGCTGCTTCTGACCTTCATCTTCGGTCCTTATTTCGCACAGCTCGCCACGGCACATTTCGCGGCGCAAGGGTTGACGAAGGACGCCGCAAACGCCGCGGCGCAGGCCTATTGGGGGTACGGGCTTTCCATTTCGGGCGTTTTCATCGCGGTCATGGCGCCGGTTCTGGGGGCTATTGCTGATGGGTCTGGCAAGCGGATGGTCTGGATATGGGCGTTCTCGGCCCTCTATGTGCTGGGGTCGTGGATGCTGTGGTATCTGGCACCGGGCGAGCCTGATCTTTTCCGCGCGGTCATGTGGTTTGGGATCGGTTTGATCGGAATGGAATTTGCGACCATTTTTACCAACTCGCTGATGCCCGACCTGACGCAGGATGATGATATGGGACGGATTTCAGGCTCGGGGTTTGCGTTTGGCTATGTGGGCGGCATCCTGTCGCTGATCGTGATGCTTTTGCTGTTCGCCGAAAACGCCGCCACCGGCAAAACCCTGATCGGGCTGGACCCGCTGTTTGGACTGAATGCGACCCTGCGGGAGGGGACGCGGGCCGTCGGGCCGCTTTCGGCGATCTGGTACATGGTTTTCATGATTCCGTTTTTCCTGTGGGTGCGTGAGCCGAAGGGGCTGGCGCGGCGTGTCAACATGGGCGGTGCCATGCGCGATCTGTGGCGGCTGATCCTGTCTTTGAAAGATCGACAAAGTTTTGGCGCACATCTTTTATCGTCGATGTTCTACCGCGACGCGCTGAACGCCCTTTATGGGTTCGGCGGCGTTTACGCATCCAATGTGCTGGACTGGTCGATCACCCGGATCGGAATCTTTGGCATTGCGGGGGCGTTTGCGGCGGCTCTGTTCAGTTGGCTGGGCGGCAAGATGGATTCGCGGCATGGCCCCAAGCCCGTGATCGTGCTTTCGATGTGGGTGCTGATCGGGGTTTGTCTTGTCATCGCCGGGATGACCCGCGATCAATTCTACGGCATACCGTTTGTTGCCGGATCGGCTTTGCCCGATTACATTTTCTACGGCTGTGGCATCCTGATCGGGGCTGCCGGGGGCACGTTGCAGTCATCAAGCCGCACAATGATGGTGTTTCACACCACGCGTGAGCGGGCGGCCGAGGCCTTTGGGCTATACGCGCTGTCGGGCAAGGCCACGTCATTTGTGGCCCCGTTCCTTGTGGCCGTGGCCTCGACCCTGTTCGCAAATCCGCGTCTGGGCATTGCCGTTCCGCTGATCACGTTGTTTATAGTAGGGATGATCCTGCTACGCTGGGTCAAACCCTTTGGTGAGAGGTCGGCATGAAGCGGGCGGTTCTGGCAGTGGCGATGGTGGTTCTGACGGCCGGATTTGCCGTGGCAGAGCCACTGGCGAACCGCCTTTTCGGGGCCAAGGATGTTCCATCGCTGCAAAATCCGATGCCGGTCGGCAGCTATGCGCGCGGATGCGGGGCGGGTATGGTCGCGCTGCCGGAAACTGGTCCAACGTGGCAGGCGATGCGGCTGTCGCGCAACCGCAACTATGGACAACCCGAGATGATCGAGTTTCTGGAGCAGTTGTCCGTCGCGGCCACCAAAGTCGGTTGGAAGGGGCTCTACATCGGCGATATCAGCCAGCCGCGCGGCGGGCCGATGACTTCGGGCCATTCCAGCCACCAGATCGGACTTGACGCCGATATCTGGATGCTGCCGCCGCCGCGCCTGAATCTGAGCCGGTCTGAACGTGAAAGCATCTCGTCCATTCCCGTGCGCTCGGCCGATCAACGTCGCGTGACCGCGAACTGGACGCAAAGCCACGCCCGGCTGATGCAGGCGGCGGCGTCTGATCCGCGCGTGGACCGCATTTTTGTGGCCGCCGCCGTCAAGATCGAAATGTGCCGCACAGCCAAGTCATCCGACAAGGCATGGCTGCAGAAAATTCGCCCGATCTATGGCCATGACACGCATTTTCATGTGCGATTGAAATGCCCAAAGGGATCAAAGCTGTGTCAGACGCAGACACCAACGGTGGCCGACCTTTCAAACGGCGGGTCGGGCTGCGATGAAACTCTGAACTGGTGGGTGACTGACTATCTGAATCCGCCCAAGCCCACCAAGAAACCCGCCAAACCTGCGCCGCGCAAGAAAACCTCGCGCGAGTACACGATGGCCGATTTGCCCGCGCAATGCCAAAACGTTCTCGCATCCAGGTGATCGCAGCGCTTGCGCTGGTTCTTGTCGCGTCGGGCACAGCCATTCCGCAACGGCCTGCGGATCTGGTTGGCAGTTTCGTGTGGCGGTCGTCCGATCCGAAATTTGGCGGAATGTCGGCCATCCATGTCGAGGCGGATGGCACCACATTCACCGTCCTGTCGGACGCGGGGGCTTGGACCAAGGGGCACCTGATCCGCGATGTGTCGGGCAGTGTCATGGCTGTAAAGGCCGATCCGATCATGACCTTGCAGCGTGCGCCGGATGAAAAGCCCTCAAAAGCCCGGATTGATGCCGAAGGCCTTGCGATGGCTGCGGACGGCACATTCTACATCTCGTCCGAGGGCCCGGCGATGGTGCGCCGCTATCCCGCGCTGCAAGGCCCCGCCACAGCGATGCCGCGGGCGAAGGAATTTCGGGCGATGCAGCGCAACTCATCCCTGGAAGCGCTGGCCATCGACAAACGCGGCTGGCTTTACACGATGCCGGAACGATCAGGTGCCACGGGCCAACCGTTTCCGATCTACCGATTCAGGAATGGCGAATGGGACCAACCTTTTTCCATTTCCCGGATCGGCGATTATCTGATCAGCGATGCCGCCGTGGGCCCTGACGGGCGGCTTTATGTGCTGGAGCGCGCGTTTCATGGGCTGCTTGGATTTTCGAGCCGGGTGCGCCGGTTCGGTCTGACGAAAACCGCCATCGGAAAGGGCCAGGTCGTGTTCGAATCCCGCACTGGCCAGCACGACAATCTTGAGGGGCTTTCGGTCTGGCGTGATGCAAACGGGGCGCTGCGTCTGACCATGATATCCGATGATAATTTCCGGTTCTTCCAGCAGACCCAGATCGTTGAATACCGCGTGCCCGGTTGACGCGGTCTGCTGCCGGGGGTAAGCCGCGCCGTCCCTGCTTTGGGGGCCAAGTCTCCGCGACCTTGTAAAAACGGAATGTGACATGACCCGCACTTACCTGCCCGGCATCCTTGCCATGGCCGCAATCGTTGTGGCCTCCAACATCCTTGTTCAGTTCTTGTATGGCCAATGGCTTACATGGGGGGCGTTCACCTACCCATTTGCGTTCTTGGTCACCGATGTGATGAACCGCGTCTATGGTGCTGCCGCCGCGCGTCGTGTGGTTGTGGCCGGGTTTGTGACAGGGGTCGCCTGTTCCTTGATCGGCACGCAGATCATCGGCGAATTCGGCCCCTTGGTGTCACTGCGCATTGCGTTGGGGTCGGGCCTTGCGTTCCTGTGCGCGCAATTGTTGGACATCACCATTTTCAACCGCCTGCGCGGCACAGCATGGTGGCGGGCACCGTTGATATCGACGCTGTTTGGCGCAACGCTGGACACGATGATTTTCTTTACCGTGGCGTTTTCGGCGGCCCTGACGTTTCTGGAGCCTTCAAACGATGTCACCTGGGCCAACGAGTCGCTGCCGCTTCTTGGAATCGGCCCACTTGCCCCGCTGTGGGTTTCGCTGGCTTCGGCTGATTGGAGCGTGAAGCTGATGCTCTCAATTGTCGCGCTTTTGCCATTCCGGTTGATTGTTGCCAAAATGACAGCACGGATAGCGTAAAAACTTTTGACAAACACAAAATCTGTGGCAACCTGTCGTTACAGGCAACCCATTGAAAGGAGGTGATCCAGTGTCGAGAGTGATATTGGAGAGACGTGTCGGGACAGTCATGGGGGGTGTTTTCTAAGGGCAACCCCTTGGCAAACCAACCGATGATTGGGCAGTTTCCTAACTGGCTCATCTCCTGAAACTCGGAAAAGGTCGCCCGCACAGGCGACCTTTTCTCTCTTTCTGCACCCGCTTTCCGTTTCGGCGCCAAGCGGCTAGATTGCGGAAATGCTGCGGATCAATGATCAGATAACCCTTGCGGACTGGGAGCTTTCGGAAAGCTTTTCGCGATCTTCCGGTCCGGGCGGGCAGAACGTCAACAAGGTTGAAACCGCCGTCGAATTGCGTTTCGAGGCAGAGCGTTCGCCCAATCTGACCCCTGCCGTCAAGGCGCGGCTCAAACGCCTGGCCGGGCGTCGCTGGACCCTGGAAGGCGCCATCGTGATCCGCGCAGAAGAAACCCGCAGCCAGGCGCGCAACCGCGAGCTTGCGATGGAGCGGCTGGCCGAGCTGGTGCGTAGCGCGCTTGTTGCGCCCAAGCGGCGCATCGCTACCAAACCGACACTGGGCAGCCAACGTCGCAGGCTTGCGTCGAAATCAGAACGCGGCGAAGTGAAAGCCGCGCGCGGCAAAGTGGTGGAGGACGAATGACTGAAACGCTGCTGGATCGCCGCACCCGTTTGATGGGGCCGAACGTGCCGACCTTTTACCGAACGCCCGTTCACATTGTGCGCGGGCAGGGTGTCTGGTTGTGGGATGCCGATGGAAAGCGCTATCTGGATTGCTACAACAACGTCGCCCATGTGGGGCATTGCCACCCGAAAGTGGTGCATGCCATCGCCTCGCATGCCGCCGTTCTGAACACTCACACACGATATCTGCACGATCTTGTGCTGGATTACATCGAGCGGCTGACGGCGACGCTGGACCACGGCATTTCGCAGGCGATCATGTGCTGCACCGGGTCCGAAGCGAATGATCTGGCGTTGCGAATGGCGCAGGCGATCACCGGTAAAACCGGGATCATTGCGACCGACAACACCTATCACGGCAATACTGCTGCCACGTCGCAACTGTCGTCACGTCGCCCGCCCATCGGCGGCCGCGCC
>JBGSRQ010000052.1:0-6227 GCA_041737515.1 Rhodobacterales bacterium
GGTGAGGCACCACGATACCGACAAAGCCGATCCCGCCCGACACTGCCACCGCCGCCCCGGTCGCCAATGCGGTGGCCAGCACGATCTGACGTTTCAAGCGCTGCACCTCGATGCCCAGATGGGCGGCCTGCGCCTCTCCCAATGCAAGCGCGTTCAGGCCGCGGCCAAGGCGCGGGGCCACGATCAAAACCGCACCGATCAGTGGCAGCACGGCCATGAGCTTGGGCCAGGTCGCCCCGGCCAGCGACCCCATTGACCAGAAGGTCAGATCGCGCAACTGGCTGTCATCGGCCAGATAGACCAATACGCCCGTCATGGCCCCCGCCAGTGCCCCCAGTGCGATGCCAGCCAACAGTATCGTGGCCACCTGGGTGCGCCCGCCGGACGAGGCAACCCGGTAGAGGATCACCGTGAACAACCAACCGCCCAGACTGGCGGCCAAAGGCACCAGATGCCCGCCCGCAATGGCCAGAACGGCTGGCGGCAACAGCCCGCCCAGCACAATGGCCAGAACCGCCCCCAGACCCGCGCCCGCACCGACGCCGACGATGCCGGGGTCGGCCAAGGGGTTGCGAAACAGCCCTTGCAGCAGCGCCCCTGAAAGGCCCAGGGCCGCCCCCACCAACAGCCCCATCGCCAGTCGCGGCAGGCGGATGTCATAGAGAACCACCGATTCCGGCAGGCTTAGCGTCTGGCCTTGCAAGGCCGCAATCAGTCGCAAAGGCCCCAACCCCGCAGCCCCCATCGACACAGATAGAAGGGATGCGGCACACAGGCCCGCCAGCAGCCACGGCATCAGGCTAGGCGGGGTGTTGGGGCGGTGGATGAGCGAGAGGTCAGCCATGAGTCAGCCCTTGGAATAAAGGGCGGCATGCAAGGCGCGCACGGCATCAGGGGTGCGCGGGCCAAAGCCCAAAAGCAGCATGCCGTCCATCCGCACAATCGCTCCGGTTGTTGCGGCCGGTGTGGCGGCCAGCGCCGGTTGCGCCAGCACATCCGAATTGGCAATCGCCAGATCGCCCTCGCGGTCCATCATCAGGATCACGTCCGGTTGGGCGTCCAGAACCGCCTCGTCGGTCATCGGCTTGTAGCCGTCAAAACCACTGGCAGCATTGACGCCACCGGCCAGCGCGATGATGCCCTCGGCCTCGGTGCCTGCGCCGCCCGCCATGACGCGACCACCCTGCAATGAAAGGATGAACAGCACCTTTTTGGGGGTGGTGACGCTGGCGGCCTCGGCTTTGGCTGCGTCAAATCCGTCGGCCACTCTGGCGACCAGCTTCGCACCTTCGTCGGGCAGGTTCAAAGCGGTGGCGACGGCAGTGATCTTTGCCAGAACGCCTTCGGTGCTTGGCTCGCCCGATATCAGGGCCATGGAGACACCTGCGGCTTGCAGAACCTCCAAGGCCTCGGGCGGGCCTGCGCTGTCTTCGGCCAGAATCAGCGTCGGCTGCATCGACAAGATACCTTCGGGCGACAGGGCGCGGATATAGCCGACATCGGGCAGGGCGGTGATGGTTTCGGGGAAGTTCGATGTGGTATCACGCGCCACCAGACGATCTGCCGCCCCCAGAGCCACCACGATTTCCGTAACCGATCCGCCCAGCGATACCACACGCGTTTCTGCCGTGGCGGGCAGACTAAAGCCGAACAGGGCCAGGACGAGCCATCTCATGCCGGCACCTCTTCAAGCCGGGGCAGTGCATGGGTCAGGGCATTCCACGGCTCTGCGGGGGTATCCTTGCGATAGCCGAAGATCTGCAGGATCAACTCGCCACGCGCATCAAAGGCTTCGACGCTGAAAACATCCCCCGTGCGGGTCGGTTTCCAGACGCGGTAAACCTCGGCCACCTTGTCGGCGCGCAGATGCAGGTTGAAACGCGGGTCCATGACGTTGAGCCACGGCCCCATCGGCACGATTTTCCCGATCGGGCCACCATGGATCTGGATGCAGCCCATGTTGCCGACAAAGATCATCACTGGAATACCCCTCTGCGCCGCACGTTCAAGCGCCGCGGTCACCGCAGAGGTTTTCAGCCGCTCCACATAAGGCGCTCCGGCCAAGCGATAGCTGCCAAGGCGGTTCATCTTGTGCTCTTTCACCAGCCCAGGGAACTGGTGCGTATCGGTCATCGTGTCCCACGCGGCGCGCAGGGCTGGGGTGGCCTCGGCGCTGCCCTTGGCGCCTTGAACCGGGCGGCGGTCGGTCAGATCCAATGTCTGGGCCTGAACCGGATTGCGCAGGGCGCGGATCAGCGGGGCAAACTGGTCATGCATGCTTTCGGGTTTCAGATACACCTTGTGGACGGCATCGCCCGCAGCATCAAAGACCTGGAGGCTGCGTTTGGGACCATCTTCGCCGGGTTCTTCCACGGCAAAGGCATGCACCCAACTGGACGGGAAAATCCGCAGGTCAATCTCGGGGTCCAAAACCATCGCAGCAAAGGCGCCGGTACGGTAATTGGAATAATGCCCGCGCCGCTCGTGCACGCAATTGTCATTGCGCGTCAGGGCCATGACATCGCCCAACTTGCCAATCCACGGCACCAGACGGTCGGGGGCAGCGACCAGCGCGGTCACCCCGTGGCCGACAAAAGCCGCCACCAGATCGGCCTCGGCCATGCTCTGGATCTCGGCAAAATCACGGGCGCGGGGTTTTAGGTTTTCGGTGCGCAAGGCGCGAATCGAATCGGGGCCAAGTTTAGCCATAGGGGGCATCCTTCCGGGTCATTGGGGGACGCGCATCTCTGGCAAATAGCTGGGGCGCGGGGCTGTCCAAATCCTGCAGAAAGGGGCCGCAGGGATAGTTGACAACTTCTGTCACCTTTTCTAAAAGCTAATACCTGACAGATCAAGTCAGAATTTTCTGCTGCCAGCTTGTGCCCGTTTGTCGGCCCGGCCAGCCCTTTGCAGACCGCATCCAAAGGGACAACCATGCCGACGCCAATCCAGCCTGCCATGCGCAGGCACCTTTTGCTGACCGCCACCGTATTTGCCATTGCCGCAAGCCCTGCCGCCGCACAGCAAGAGGACGTGTTCCAGATGCTGGGCCGCATCATCTTTGGCGCGGGCGCAGCCAAGGTTGCCATCGACACGCCCCAGGCCGTGACCGCGCTGGAACAATTGGACATCGACCGTCTGCAACCGAACGCGGTGGGCGATTTGTTCAAATCGACCCCCGGTGTGCAGGCCACGGGCGCATCTACCCAGCCTTTGGGCCAAGCCTTCAACATCCGCGGCATCGGCAATGCCGACCAAACCGCATCGGAATCGCGCATCGCGGTGACGGTGGACGGCGCCCCGAAGTTCTTTGAAGCCTACCGGACCGGGTCCTTCTTTGGCGACATTGCTCTTTACAAACGGGTCGAGGTGCTGCGCGGGGCGGCATCGTCCACCCTTTACGGTGCCGGCGCCATTGGCGGGGCAATTGCCTTTACCACCAAAGACCCGGCCGATTTTCTGGCCGAAGGCGACGGCCAGGCCCTGCGGTATTCCGCCGGACTTACGTCCAATGGCAATGGCAAGAAGGCAGGCCTGATCTGGGCACAGCGCAAGGGCAATGCCGAGTTTCTGGCGGCGATCAACGGGTCGGACAGTGGAGTGATGACCGATGGCGCCGGGACCACGATCAAGGGTAGCGAACATTCCTCATGGTCGGGTCTGGTCAAGGGCGTCTGGCATCTGGGAGAGGAGGAAAGTCTGACGCTGTCTGCCTCGCGCACGGATACCTCACTGGATGACGCGCCGGTGGCCCTGACCGGGGATCTGGCGTTCTTTGGTCCCGCGCCGGGATCGGCACTGACGGTCTTTGGCACCAGTGACATTCACACCATCGACGACACCCTTGCCCTGATCTGGAAAAAGGGCGGACTGACCGCGCAGCTTTCATACACCAACACCAGCGCTGATAGATCGAATTTCTCGATGGCCGCAGCATGCCGGCCAGGCGACAGCCAGGTGCTTTGCACCAATTCGGCATCCTATGCCACGACCGCGCTCAAGGTGGAAAACACCTTCGATCTGGCCTTGGGCGCTTGGGACGGAAAAGTAGTGGTCGGCGGTCAGCTCTCGGCGCAAGATCGCGATGCAGTGTCCAGCCTTGGGCCGATGCCGTCACACCCCGAGGGGCAAAACAAGATGCTGGGGCTTTACGCCCAAGGCGAATTTACCCTGAAAGACAAGCTGACCCTGACCCCCGGCATCCGTGTGGATTTCGGCAAGTTTTCGCCCTCGGCCGCGTCGATCACCAATGGCGCAGGGGATGTCAGCAATGTTGCGGTTTCGCCGAAACTTGCCGCGATGTATAAGCTGAACGATACCTTCTCGGTCTTCGGCTCGTTGGCCCACACCGAACGGATGCCGACGATAGACGAGCTTTATCAATATAATACCGTCGAAGGCCGGGTGCCGATCCGCACCACATCGAACGACCTGAAGAAAGAGCAGGCCGACACGATCGAACTGGGCTTTGCCGTTCAGCGCGAAGATATCTTCGGCACGGATGACAGCTTGCAGGTCAAAGTGACTGGCTTTCATAATGACGTGAAGGACCGGATCATCACCCGCCCATCGTTGCAGGCCGCCCCCGGTCTGTCCTATTATGACAACCTCGCAGCGGCGAAAATCTGGGGGGTGGAGCTGGAAGCCGGCTATGATGCCGAGCGCTGGTTCGGCCAGTTGGCCTATGCCCATATCAAGTCGAAAGACAAGTCGACCGGGTTGACGCTGGCCGATACGCCGTCCGAGAATGTCGCGCTGACACTGGGGGCGAAACTGCCCGACCATAACCTTGTGATCGGCTGGCGCGGGTCGTGGCACGGAGCGATTACCACCGCATCGGCCAGCACGACTGCGGGCAGCTATGACACGCATGATATCTTTGCCACATGGTCACCCGACGAGGGGGCCCTTGCCGGATTGTCGGTGAACTTCACGGTCGAGAACGTGTTTGACGCCACCTATCGCAACAACCTGTCCCTCGACAACGGCGCGGGGCGCAATGCCAAGATCAGCATCGGCAAGACCGTGACATGGTAAGGGTGGCGGGCCTTTTCATCGGGGCAACCCTTGCAACCGGGGCGGCGGCGCAAACCGCCGTCCCCTTGGCCGGGCCGGGGGCGGACCTGATGGCGCTGGTCACCAAAGCGCATCCGGTGGTTCAAGGTGTCATGGCGTCTTTGGCCTTCGCGGTGTTTGTCGTGCTGACGGTGATGATCTACAAGCTGGCCGAACTGACGCTGGTCGTCTCTAATCTGCGGGGCGCGCAAAAGGCACTGGGAAACGGGTTTTCAGGGCTTGCGGGTGACAATCCCCTGGCGCAAGCCGCCCAGGCTGCGCAGGCAGAGTTGACAGGACTGCCCGCGCAGGTTTCGCCGGGCTTGCGGGTTTCGGCCCGTGAACGGCTGGACCTGACGCTGGAGCGGATCGACGCGGGCGCGGTTGAACGGCTGCGGCTGGGCACCGGGGTTCTGGCCTCGATCGGGTCTGTCGGACCATTTGTTGGTCTTTTCGGCACGGTCTTTGGCATCATGAACAGCTTTATGGCGATTGCCGCCACGAAAACCACGAACCTTGCCGTCGTCGCCCCCGGCATTGCCGAGGCGCTTTTGGCTACCGGACTGGGGCTGGTCGCCGCGATCCCGGCGGTGATCCTGTACAATCACCTCATGCGGCGGATCAAAGCCTATCGCCACCGCCTCGCCGATGGTCTGGCCGAGGTGCAGCGGCAATTCAGCCGGGCGCTGGACGCAAGGATGGGGGCATAAATGGCCGGGCGGACTACCGATGACGATGACGAGCTAAGCGAGATCAATGTCACGCCGTTCATCGACGTGATGCTGGTCTTGCTGATCGTTTTCATGGTCGCCGCCCCTTTGTCTACCGTCGATGTGCAGGTCAACCTGCCCTCCAGCAACGCCCCGCCCACCGACCGCCCGGCAGAACCCGTGTGGCTGACGGTCAGTGCCGACCGTGTGGTGCATCTGGGCGATACGCCGGTTGATGTCGACACCCTTGCCGCCGCGCTTGACGCCCGCACCGGGGCCGCGCGGGAAACCCCGCTGTTCCTGCGCGCCGATCAATCGCTGGACTATGGCGCGCTGATGGGGGTCCTGGATGCCCTGCGCGAAGGCGGCTATCTTAAGGTTGCACTGGTCGGGTTGGAGTCTGTCCCATGACACCCCGCGCGCCGGTTCTTGGCTGGCTTGGCGCCGCCGCTACCGCCGCCG
>JBGSRQ010000058.1:0-2695 GCA_041737515.1 Rhodobacterales bacterium
CCAGATGCGCCAGAACCGCCGTGGCGACCGACCCCACGCCGCCCGCAGCGCCGGTGACCAGCACTTCGCCCTTTTTGGGGGTCAGCCCGTGATCTTCCAACGCCATGACGGCCAGCATTGCGGTCAACCCCGCCGTGCCCACCGCCATTGCCTGCCGTGTGGTCAGACCGGCGGGCAGGGGCACCAGCCAGTCGGCCTTGACCCGCGCCCTTTGCGCATAGCCACCCCAATGTGCCTCGCCCACGCGCCAGCCGGTCAGCACGACCCTGTCACCCGCCTTGTAGCGGGCATCGTCCGACGCCTGAACCGTGCCCGCAAAATCAATGCCCGGCACATGCGGATAAGTGCGCACCAGCCCGCCGCCAGAGCCGATGCAAAGCCCGTCCTTGTAGTTCACGGTCGAATATTCCACCGCCACCGTCACATCGCCCGCCGGCAGACGGTCTTCGCCGATGGATTGCACCGACGCAGAGGTGCTGCCGTCTTCGGCCTTTTCAACGATCAGAGCCTTGAACATCGTGCGCCCTCCCTAGATCCAGAATTTCGGCTGCACCACAGCGTCGCGCGGACCGGCGTGGGTTTCAACCCTAAGTGTGGTGCCCGCATCCCAATGCGTCATCCGCACCATGCCGATGGCCACATTGGTGTTGAAATCAGGCGACCAGGCGGCAGACCGCACTGTGCCCACCTGTTTGTCGCCCGCCATGATCGGCCAGGGCCTGTCACATCCCGGCACCGGATCGCCGGCAATCGCTATGGGCCTAATCTGGCGGATCGGACCTTCCTTCGCCACCCGCAGCAATGCATCGCGGCCAATGCAGCCGATCGCCGTCTGGGTGTTGCAGAACTTGCCCAAGCCACATTCATGCGGCGTGTTCTCGCGCGTCATGTCGTTGCCATAGCTGAGCAATCCGCCCTCGATCCGCTCGATCAGGTTGGGGCACCCGGCGCGCACATCCAGATCGCGGCCCGCCGCAAACAGCGCATCCCACAACGGCATCCCGATATCGCCGCCCTCAACGTAGATCTCATACCCGCCCTGCCTGGAATAGCCCGACCGCGCAATCGCCAGGCTGCGGCCCTGAAATTCAAACCAGCCAAAGCGGAAGAACCTGACCCTGAGGATATCGTCGCCAAACACCCGTGCCATAAGCGCATCGGCCTTCGGCCCCTGAATCCCAAGCGGTGATACATCGGGTTCGTCAATCAGCACATCCATCCGGTAGCCGTTGGCTATGCCCTTGACCCACAACAAAAGATCGCTGTCGGCGATGGAAATCCACCACCGGTCTTCTGACAGTTTCACGGCCACCGGATCGTTCAGCATGCCGCCGGTTTCATCGACGATCGGCACATAATAGCACTGGCCGGGCAGCATGCCGCGCAGATCGCGCGGGGTCAGCATCTGCATCAGACGGCCCGCATCGGGGCCGCGCAATTCGATCTGACGCTCGCACGCCACATCCCAGACCTGCACGGCGGTTTTCAGATGGCGGTAATCCTCCTGCACCGACCGGAACATGGTTGGCAGCAGCATGCGGTTGTAAACGGTGTAACCCTTTACGCCTTCGCGTTCGACCCCATCGGTAAAGGGCGTGCGGCGGACACGGTTGGAGGGCGCAAGAATGGCGTTCATGGCTTACTTCGGTGCTCCATGCCAGTCGATCTGGCAGATTTCGGCGCTGCGGCCGTCAAAATCCCAGACCCGTCCGTAAGCGCGCACGCGGCCCTGATTGGCCTGCGCCACGGTGATATCGGGACCCATCCAGTAGCCGGTGTTGGTCAGCACCACATCGCGGGCGGCATCGGGGCCGGTCACGGGTTCAACCTCGCCCTGAATTTTCTTGCCAACCATCAGGCGGCGCTTTTTGCCTTCGGTCTCATAGCTGACCGGGGCGCGTTCGGCCCCCAGAAACTCGCTGACCAGCATGGAAAACAGACCCGTCGTGCCGCGCGCCTTGCCCGACAGGATATGGACGATGCCATCATATGCGGCCTCGGTCGACCGCTCGTCAATGAACGCTGCCGCCTTCCAGTTGCCGCGCCCCATGTTGCCGGGAATGTCCATCATCATGCCGATGTTCAGCCCATCAAGGCTTTCGTCGTTATAATGGCCCTTGTCGATGCGGATGCCCAGCCAGGCCTGACAATAGCCTTCGGTTGGCGGGTGTTTGCCAAGGCTTGCCACGCAGGGGCAAAAGACGGTGCAGTTGCAATTCAGGATCAGTTCGCCCTTGATCGCCCAATCGGGCAGCGCGGTGGCCATATCTTCTCTCCCCTAAAGTCCAAAACTCGTGCGAAGGGCCAGCAGTCCCCCCGCACCAATCAGCGCCACCCCGGCGGGGCGCGTCAGATATTGCCCGATCTCGGGCAGCTTTTCGGCGGCCATGAACAGGGTTGCAGCCCCCATCCACAAAAGATTCATCGTGCCACCCACAAACCCCAGCGCCATCAGTGTCCAGCAGCAACCAAGACACAAGGCACCCAGTTGCAACCCCATGCGCAATGCGGGCCCCGTTCCGGGCTGCCAGCGTTCCATGAAAAACGTAAGCGGCATCCGGCACTTGGACAGGCAGGCGGCCTTGAGGGCCGAGAATTGATAGACCCCTGCCGCAATCAGCAATCCCGCCGAAAGCCAGCCCGAAAGGCTTGCCCCGGTCGGCCCCAACACCCCCGCGCCCGCCAATCCGCGTTG
>JBGSRQ010000066.1:0-15676 GCA_041737515.1 Rhodobacterales bacterium
ACGAGATGGTGGAAGCCGGTTTCGAGGGTTTGGGCGTGTTGGAGATGATCGACGCGTTGCTGGAGGCGAGGGTGGATCTGACTGGCGGCGGGCATATGATGATCGAGCCTACGCGTGCGCTGGTGGCGGTGGATGTGAACACCGGGCCTGATACCTCGCCGGGGGCCAGCCTGAAGGTCAACATCGCCGCCGCCCGCGATCTGGCACGTCAGTTGCGGCTGCGCGGTCTGGGCGGTCAGGTGGTGGTCGATTTCGCGCCGATGCCAAAGCGCGACCGCGCAGTGCTTGAACAAGTCTTGCGCGCATCCTTCAAGGGCGAGGCCGCCGAAACCAGCCTTGCAGGATGGACGCCACTTGGGCTTTACGAACTGGTGCGCAAACGCGACCGGTTCGCCCTGGTCGAGGTGCTTGCATGAGTTGCCCGATCTGCGCAAAAGACAGCGATCCGAAATACCGGCCCTTTTGTTCGCGCCGCTGTGCGGATGTGGATCTGGGGCGCTGGCTGAAGGGCAGCTATGCCATTCCGGTCACCGAGGAAGACCCCGAAAACCCCGACCCCAGACCCGACGACAGTGACACCCGGCACTAGCCCGCATTTGTCGCATCCCGCGGGTGCTCTTCGTAGATTTGGTCGACGCGCAAGGCCGTCGCGAGTTTTTTTGCTGCCCCCTCTGGACAGCCCGCGCGCCCTGTCATAAGACCGCAAAACCTGAACGAAGCCGTTCGACCGGATGCCCGGATAGCTCAGTTGGTAGAGCAGCGGATTGAAAATCCGCGTGTCGGCGGTTCAATTCCGTCTCCGGGCACCATTATCTGAAATACCTTTATCTCATTTCAGATGGGCTAGCCGGTCTTTGGCGGGGCTATCTACGCCGAAATCCTCTTTTTTTCCCCACGTTAGGGTGCGATCTCCGCAGTGTTTCGCGCCGATGCAGCACTGCGCGGCGCAAGGCCAGATATTCCTCCCTCGAGCGCGCCGAGTTCTGTGCAAATCCGGCAATCTCAGGTTTTGCAAGGGTGCTGTCAGGCTGATCGGCTTATCCCACCCCCCCAGTGACCTTGCTTTGCGTGCGCAGGAAGGCTCCCAGGGGCATTGTCAGATCAAACCGATCTGCTAAGGTTTGAGGCGGAAATTTCGGCTGCCTTCGCGTCGCGCGGCCTTGTGACAATTGAGCAAAAAACAGGGTTTGGCCGGAAGGTTAAAGCTACTGACGTAAGACGATGGGCCGCTTTGTTTAATCTCACAATGCCGGGGGATGTCGTGCTTCGCTTTGTGTTCATCATTTTTGCGGCCTCCCACTTCTCCGCCTCTGCGGCAGGGGCTTTCACCGCCGATCAGTTTCAGCTTGAGTTTGACGCCCGGCTGCTGACTGCCGAAGAGAAGCGGTTCCTCCAAGCCGGTCTTGCGTTCGAAAATTCCTACAAAGGTCTGATTGATGGCGCCTGGGGTGCTGGCAGCCAGCGTGCCCTTGAAGGGTATGAACTCCGAAATGGTCGTACCGCGTTTGTTTCCAATGCCGACGTGCTCTTCCTGGCGATTGAAACCTACAAGATCCTTGAAAAAGACGGGTGGGTCAGACAGTACAATTCCGCGTTGGATATGTCCTTTCTGGTGCCGACAGTTGGCTTCGTTGCTGGCGCACCGTCGGAAAATTTCGCCAACATGGAATTGGCGGGAACGTCGCTGGGATACTCTCTGACGATCGGGGACGGATACAAGACCCAACCTTTGCACGAGTTCACGGCTCGGGAAGGAATTGGCGAAGTCTACCAGGTTCGAAAGCCGCTGCTCTGGATCACATCTGCCCGAACCGCGACAGGGGTCAGCGTCTACACGAGGTCCGACTTTCGGCACGGATCTTGGTCGACGATATTGCTTTCCGCCAGAGACGACGATGCGGGGGCCCTGGCCGCCGTGACTGGCAGTATTCAGCCAGGGTTTGCTCAACAAATCGGTATCTCGCCGGGCGTCTTAGTAAAAGGCATCAAGGCCATGTCAGCGATGCTTGATGACGGGGCATCAGGGCAAGTTGCTATTGCGCCGGCCCCCGCCGCTGCCGCATCTGGAGGAAGTGACGAGCCGGCTCAAGGCTTTGGAACCGGTTTCCTGGTTTCAGCTGAGGGCGACTTTCTGACGAACAACCACGTAGTGAGCCGGTGTGCCAGCGTGTCTATCGACGGTGTTCCTGCGACCGTCGTCGCCACAGATGCGGCCTTCGACTTGGCCCTCCTGCGTGTATCTCCGGCGCCCGCTGCTGATCCCGCACAGTTTGCCGAGAAACCTGCCCGTCTCAACTCAGACGTGACCGTGATCGGCTATCCTCTCCCTAACCTGTTGGGCGGCCTGAATGTCACGCGCGGATCCGTGACGAGTCTGAAGGGTATTGCAGGCGATGGGGTTCGGATGCAGATATCGGCACCGGTTCAACCCGGTAACTCGGGCGGGCCTGTAGTCAATGCGGCCGGTCAAGTCGTGGGAGTGGTTGTGTCTAAGCTTGATGCCCAAATGATTGCCGACGCGACGGGTGACATTCCACAGAACATCAACTTCGCCATTCGGGCAGAGATCGCCAAACTTTTCCTGTATCAGAACGGCGTTGAACCCATTGAGGCGGTTGACGGAGCGGCATTGTCTCCCGAAGATCTGGCCAAGGCGGCGCAGCGGTTCACCCGCCTAATTACCTGCAATTGAAGAAGATTTCATCGGCGCGAGTCACCTAGAGTCAGGACCCGTTGGAATTGCGCCAGCGGCATGATTCAGGCTCCGCAAGGAGACCGATCAAAAAGCAACCTTTTCTGGCTGACGGACGCGCAGATGGCACGTCTGGAACTGTTCTTTCCCAAGATTGGACCTGCACCGGTTTCGTTCCGGTCTTTTGAGAGCGATACTCGCCATCAAGGAGACTGGATATGGCAGCGATACTCAGCGAAGCGTTCGACCGCGACGAGTGCGCGTGAAGTTACCGTCCCCCGGACAGACGGATGTCGTTCGTTGCGATTGCACGACCGCCAAAAGCACGCCTTGGATGATCAATGCAGCTCTCAGGACGGCACCCCTGCGTTTTCGGAGAGGGGGCTGTTAGACGATACGGCAAAGGGAACCCGCGCAGCCGATGGTTTGTGGCGGTCCGCAATGGTCCTGGCGACATGGGCGGCATCCGCTGCCACGCCCAGAAAACGCCCGGAACCCCAGGTGTGGAGCCAGCCAAGCCCCAAAAAGAAGATGCCAGCCTGATCGCAGACACCCCGGGTGTGAACCGGACGACCATGCGCGTCTAGGCAGTCGACCTGAAGCCAGTCGTAGTTCGGTCGAAATCCGATGCACCACAGGATCGAGGTGATGCCTGTCGCCGCGGCGTCGATTTCGGTGATCTCGGCATTTGGATACCAGACTTTCTCGAAGGGCGGCTCAACGGGCGCATCAATCCCTTCCCGCGCAATAAAGTCGTCGATCATCGTGCGGATGCCTACATAGCTTTTGTCGGCGGAGTCGAGGTTGTCTTCAAGATCAGGCAAGAACCGGATTGTCGTGCCGTCCATATCCGCAACCGAGCCATACAATTTCAGCCCCTGAAGCGCGAAACGACGCAGGTCTATCTCGTGGCCACCGTCACGGCCGGACATGTAATGGTTGGTTTTCGCCTCGGTCGACTTCGGGTCGGGTTGGTCGGCGATAGTGATGTCGTAGTAACCCATCTGATATAGCCAATCCGTCGCATCGCGGCCGCGATACCAGCGCGGGCTGCGCGGTGCGGGTCCAACGGCCAGCCTTACGTCGCGGCCTGCGATGGACAGATCCTCCATCATCTGCACACCGGACTGACCGGTGCCAACGACAAGGCAAGTGCCGTCCGGGATGTCTGACGGACGGCGATAGGCCTTGGAATGAATCTGCATAATTCCCGGGTCCAACTTGGAAGCGAAGTGCGGCGTGATGGGGCGGTCGTATCCCCCGGACGCAACAATCACGGTGTCGGCGGACCAGAAGCCCTGATCGGTGTCGACCTCGAAGATACCGTTTGTTTTCGAGACCCGGGTCACGGTCACACCCTCGTGCAGGGGGGCATTAAAGCTGTCGCAGAAGCCCTCCACATACTCGATGATTTCATCCTTGACCATGAAACCGGTCGGATCGGCACCCCGATAGGGAAACCCCGGCAACTTGCACTGCCAGTTCGGTGTGACCAGACAGAAGCTGTCCCAGCGATCCTCTTTCCACGCGTGGAACCGCTTGTAACGCTCCAGCATGACGTGATCGATGCCGGCCTGACAGAGGTAATAGGACGCGGACATTCCCGCCTGTCCCGCTCCGACGATGAGGGTCGTGACATGGGTGCGCGTTGCGGCCATCATCGGATTGACAGACATGTGACGGTCTCCTGAGGTTGGAAGCGGGCAATCATGATGGCAAGCCTGGCTGCCTGCGCATCGGCGGATGAGCAGCGGAATCCGTACTTTGCCTCGACCCGCCGCGCGGCCTGGTCTAGCGCTACGCTGCTGCGCAGGTGGAAGTCATCCACGCGATAGGTCTGCCCCGCCGCAAGGTGGTCGTGAATGACGGTGGAGGGGGAATAGCAGTCCTCTTCGACCCCGTCGGGCCAACGAATGCGAAAGGTTGTCTCAGGCATGGGCGGGCTCTTTGATGGGGGCAAGACCAAGATAGGGCGCGCTGGCATGATCCCAGATCAGATGCTGTGCCGTGCCATCGGACAGGGTCAGGGCGCTGCCATCGGTAACTGACCCGATGACGGTTGCCCCGATCTCTCGGGCATGAAAGCGCGACAGAACGGCGGCTGCGTTTTCGGGCTTGGCGGTCAAAAGAAAGCCAAAACTGGGAAAAGCCGTCATCCAGCGGTTCAGATCCCCGTCAGGGGGCGAAATGCGGGTCGATTCAATAACGATGCCGACGCCAGAGCATTCCGCCAGCATAAGGGCCGTCCCGGCAATGCCGCCCTGGCTGATATCCTTTCCGGCGGTGACAAGTCTGCTTTCCGCAAGGCCCGGCAGGATTTCCATGTCGCCGCGCAGGCGGTCGTGGGGGGCGTCCAGGAAGGCGGCAAAGTTGCTGCTGGTGCCCGCATAGGCCCCGCGCAGGTCGGCACAAGCGATCAGAACGTCGCCCGGTTGCGCATCGAAGCTGGTGATCAGCGCCTTGGCGCGTCCCCAGATGGCGGCGGCGAGTTGTGGTTGCGCTGTGCGCAGGTTCGTGTGTCCGCCGACAATCGGGATGCCGTAAGCGACCGAGGCATCCTTCATCCCGCGCAGGATTTCTTGCGCAACGGCCGCATCCGGCGCCCACAGCGCGTTGGTCACCGCGGTGGGCCTGCCGCCCATGGCAAGGATATCGCTCATATTGACCATGACCGCGCACCAGCCCGCGAACCAGGGGGCTGAGGCCACGAAATCGTTCATGAACCCTTCGGTTGCCATCAACTGCCAACCGTCGCCGTCCGGGATGGCGGCCGCGTCATCGCCGGGGCGACCGAAGCTGTTCTGCGTCAGGTCAAGTGCCGCGCAGGCCATGTCGATATCACGCTTGCCCGTCACATGGGGATGCACCGCAAGGTGCGATGCAAGGGCCGCAGCATCCATCATGCGGCTCTGCGCGTAAGGGCCATCCAGCCGCGGGCGGGATCGACGACCGGTGGATAGTGCGCAAGATCGGCTTGCATCTTCATGTGCGGGTGGCCGTGCAGATCGTGTTGGCCAAGCGCGTGCCAGTTCAGCCTTTCGAACAAGGGCACATTCTGCATCTGGACATGTGCGAGGAATGTCTCGCACCCCCGAGCATGGGCTGTCCCCACAGCAAGGCGGATCAGTTCGGCCCCGAGCCGCCCGACACGACGATACTCGGGGGCGACAGCCAGCCGCCCCCCCCACCAGACGCTGCGGCTCTCCTCATGAATACGGACGGTGCCGACAACCTCATCGGCTTCGGATGCCATCGTGGATACGGCCACCAGCGGCAAGGCTGTGCGGTCGATTGCATCGCGGTCATGGATTTCGAAGATTTTCTGCTCTGCAACAAAGGTGCGGTGCCGCAAGGACGCGGCGGCACCGATTTCCCAGCCTTCGGTCGCCAGTCGGATCAGGAATTCGGGTGTGACAAAGGCTGCGGGGCGTTCGATGATCATGATGCCGGCTCCAGAGCGGGGCGCTTGAACTTCTCGAAGGCTGACAGCGCCGAACAGGCCCCGCAGCGTCCGCAGCCTGCCTTGATGTCCTCGGCGCGCATCCCGTGATTTACGATCATCTGCGACAGCGGGCCAAGGACGCTGTGCATGAAGGCAGAGGTCGGCGCAGGGTGGCTTTCCAGCGGTGTGCCCGTGACGGGCACGAAGGGCACGACGAAGGGATAGACCCCGATTGCCGTCAGCCGCCGGCACATCTCCAGGATGGCGTCCGGCGTGTCACCCAGTCCGGCAAGGATGTAGGTCGATACCTGCCCCCAGCCGAAGACCTCGACTGCTGCGCCGAAGCTGTCGAAATACTTCTCGACAGGCACTTGCGCTTTTCCCGGCATGATCTGTGCGCGCAATGAAGGCGTTACCACTTCCAGATGCATGCCAAGACTGTCGATGCCCGCATCTTTCATGCGGCGGTGCCAGGCATCGTCGTCTGGCGGTTCGCATTGCGCCTGGAGTGGCAGATCAACGGCAGCACGGATGGCCCCGGCACTCTCGGCCAGCACCTTGGCACCGCGATCCTTGCCTGAGGGTGTGCCCGTCGTCATCACCATATGCTTGACACCGTCGAGCAGAACGGCCGCACGCGCGACCTCGGCCAATTGCGCGGGCGTCTTGTGGGCGATCGTCCGGCCGGCGGCCAAGCTTTGGCCGATCGCGCAGAATTTGCAGGTCTTCTGGCGGCTTTCGTATCGGATGCACGTCTGCAAGACGGTGGTCGCCAGAACGTCCTTTGCATGCAGTTGTGCGATATGGCCATACGGGACACCGTCGCCGGTCGAAAGATCAAGAAACCTTGCGCGCTGGGGAAACTGCACTTCGGCAAAAAACGCGCCGTCCTTCAGCACGCGGGCGTTTCCCGCAGCGTCGGGGGCTTCGACCAGATAGGGCGATTCAAAGGCGGTCGCGGTATGGACCGGAATCATCACGGTCATCCCCCCAATCGTGACCGCCTTGTGGTCGGTTGGTCCGGCGCCGCCGCGGCGGCTGTCGGCACCAGCGCGGGGGTCAACAAGGCGCATGCCGCGGCTTTGAAGATCGTTGATCAGGTCGCCGGTTGTCGCTTGCATATCAATCCTCCAAAGGGATCGGCTGAAATCGGGTATCGGTCGAGGTGACGTGACGTGCGGGCGTGAAATCGGTGTTGTGATGCAGCCAAAGCAGTTCGGGCCGGGCGTAATGCCCGACCGAGTCCATCATCCGCTTGCGCTTGGTCACCAGGGCAATGTCGAGATCGCCGTAAAGGATCCCTTCACCACTGGTCAGCGGTGGCACCACATGGCGGCCCTCGGGCGTGATGATGCAGGTCATGCAACCGTCGCGCAGCGCCTTTTGCAACATGCTGTCGGGCGTGATGCTTTCGATCTGATCATCGGTGAGCCAGCCCGTCGCGTTCACCACGAAACAACCCGATTCGAGCGCGTGGTGGCGCATCGTGACCTCGATCTGTTCGGCAAAGATCGGCCCGACCAGCGACCCCGGAAATTGCCCGACATGGATTTCCTCGTGCTGGGTCATCAGGGCATAGCGGGCGAGCGGATTGTAATGCTCCCAGCAGGCAAGCGCGCCGATGCGGCCCACCCGGGTATCAACGACTTGAAGGCCGGCGCCGTCTCCCTGACCCCAAACCATCCGCTCATGATATGTCGGTGTGATCTTGCGGCGCTTGAGCAGCAGCGTTCCGTTGCCGTCAAAGATCAGTTGCGCGTTGTAGAGCGATCCGTGGTCGCGTTCATTCACGCCCAGCACGACGACGACGCCGTGATGAGCGCAGCGCTCTGCGACACGGCGCGTGTCTTCTGACGGCACCGTGACGGCTTGTTCATAGAGATGCAGATGTGGCTTGCCTTGCTGACAGGGGGGCAGCACGAAGGAAAAATAGGGATAGAAAGGTACAATCGTCTCTGGAAAGACGATCAGATCTGCGCCGTTCCCCGCCGCCTCGTCTATGGCGTCAAGCACGCGGGCCATCGTCTTGTCACGGCTGGTCAGATCGGGTGCAATCTGAACGGCTGCGGCCTTGACACTAGGGGGCATGGTGTCTCTCCGGGGCGGGGGCAACCGGGGCGCCGAACGCCCCGGCGCAAACGCAGCTACAGCGTCCAGGTGTCGATGATGACGGCCTTTTCGCGGACGTGGATCAGCTTGAGGTCCAGCACATCCTGCGGTGCGATCGGGGTGATACCGGGCAGAAGGGACGCTTCGCCATGGCCGTAAAGCGCCTGCAGTGCAAAGCGGCACGCATAGATCTTGCCGCCCTCTTTCATGAATTTCTTGAGGTTGTCGCCAAAGTTCTGGTGACCGGGAAATGCTGCATCACCCAGCGTCGGAAATCCACGCTGAACGCCAAGCATGACGCCGGGGCCGTATAGCAGGATCGACGTCTCGTAACCCTTGCGGGCCAAGCGGATTGCGTTGAGCATGTTGACAAGGCCGATGGACCCTTCAAACGCAACGGTGTGGAAGGTAACCAAGGCCTTTTGGCCCGGCTCGGCCTTCACGTCTTCGAAAACCTTCTCCTCGTAGTCGACGAAAAAGTCGCCATCCTTGTGCTTTTCCTGAGTGACGGCTGGCATCTTTCTTTCCTTTTGCTGTTCGATCAAAGCTGGGTTCCATGCTGGGCCAACTGTGCCGCGCCTTGAGAGGTGCAATCAATTAATCAAACAATTTTCCATACAATTTAGGGGGTCACGATGATCACGACGACAATTTTTAACTGGAAAGGTTGAATTTCTGCGCGACATGCGAAAGCTGAGGTGCAGATTCCGCGAAACTATCCATACAAAACGCTTCAATATCGGACAGTGTCGCGATAGCTTTCCTTCATGAAAAACTGGATCCCGATTCTGCAGAGCGACGGTGCTGCCCGGTATCTGCAACTGGCCGACGCCATCGCAGCAGCCATTGCAGATGGCACCCTGCAAGACGGCATGCGCCTGCCACCGCAGCGCAAGTTGGCTGACAGGCTGGGCATCGACTTTACCACCGTGTCACGCGGCTATGTCGAAGCCCGACAGCGCGGGCTGGTGAACAGTCACGTCGGCCGGGGCACGTTTGTAATTGGCGCCAAACTCGCGGATCCGCAACGCGAGCAGCGCCGACATGCCGATGTCGATCTGACCATGAACCTGCCACCCGAGCCAGATGACCCTGCGCTGCTGGTACGGATGGAAGCCGGTCTGCAAACGGTAACGGCCAATCTGGTCGACCTGCTGCGCTATCAATCGCCCACCGGCAGTCAGATCGACAAGGAGGCCGCATCAACGTGGCTGTCACTGCGCGGCCTTGTGCCGTCGCTTGACCGGGTCGCGGTGACGCCCGGTGCGCATCCGACGATCGTTGCGATCCTGCTGAGCCTCGCCAAGCCAGGAGATATCGTCTTGTGCGAGGACGTGACGTATCCTGGTATTCGCAGCATCTGCGCCCGACAGGGATTACGCCTGGTGGGGCTTCCGGGCGATGCCGAGGGGATAGATCCTGACGCACTTGACGCGGCCATCCGTGAGCATCGGCCAAAGGCGCTGTACCTTAACCCGACGCTGAACAACCCGACGACACGGACAATCTCTCTGGCACGCCGGCAGTCGATTGCAGACGTGATCATTGCCCACCGCTTACCATTGATAGAGGATGACGCCTACGGCTTCATTCCGCCCCACCCCCCGGCACCCCTGGCGAGCTTTGCTCCCGATCTTGTCTGGCATATCGGCGGGCTTGCCAAATGTATCGGGGCCGGGTTGCGGCTTGCCTATACCGTCGCCCCCAACAGCCACGCTGCCCGCGGACTGGCGCATCAGATCAAGATCATTTCGGTCATGCCGTCGCCGCTGATGACGGCGCTTGCGACGCGCTGGATCCTGGACGGCACTGCCGATGGCATCCGCCGGTTTATCCGTGAAGAAAGTCAGGCGCGACAGGCGATCGCGTCACAGGCCCTGAGCGGTTTCCACTTTGAATCTGCCCCGCATGCCTTCAATGTCTGGCTGCACCTGCCCGAAGGCGTCACCCGCGCCGAGATCATCGGCCGTATGACCGGCACGGGCGTGGGGATCATGCCGTCAGACGCGTTCATCGTTTCCGGCGAGCCAACCGAAACGATCCGGGTCTGCCTGGGAGGGCCGATTCGGCGCAGCCAACTCCGTGATGCGATGGGGCTTCTGGCCTACATCATGTCGAGCCTGGATTGATGCTTCTGGTCATTGGGCCGACGGGAATACCGGGCAAGGTCCGCGTGACTTGAACGTCGGATCATGGATTGCCCGCTTTTTGAGCCGCAGTTTCGTTGTTTGAAAAACCTGCAAAGACTGACGATGTTTCTGAACGTGTATCTCCAAAACACAGAAACGAAGCGTCAACATCTGAAGGTCCGCTCTGGTGGTTGATGCACGCCATCGCTGCCTTGAAGCGAACGACCGACCTCCGGGTTTCCGTGACCGCCTTCGGAATATCATCTTTCTTCAGCGACCTGCAGATTGCTCAATCAGTCAGTTCGGTTGCCAGCCGAAAGGCTTCCAGCTCTTCCGGCAGCAGAATGTAGATGTCTTCGGGGGGGGTCACCAACGCCTTGGCCATCATCATGGGGTCGATGCCCATTTCGCCAAGAAAGACCATTACCTCGCCCTGGCCGGACTGAATGTTCGACATAAGTAGGAAAGCCGGTAGATAGGTGTTTTCACCGAAGTAATGCTGATGAACGCCGACAAACGCTGCCCTGGATACCGCGCGTTCCTGGCCGCCAGCCAGGATGTAGGGACAAGCCGACAAGCACACTGCGCCAGAGGCGATGACCACCGGCAGGTTGCGATCCCGGATCAGACGACCGATAGCCAAAGCGTCGCCGACATCGCCTCCGGGTGAGTTCAGGGCAATCGACACCGGCAGGTCGGGCCTTTGCTGCAACCAGTCCGCAAAGCGTGCGGCGTCTCCGTCCGCGATTGTTCCATGCAAAAGCACAGTGCCTTTCGGCAGGCCTTCGACAACCTCGGTGAATGCCAGTCTGGACGGCATGGTATCATCTACGGAAAAGCCGGGACTCGCCCGAAGGTCACGGGTCACGCGGTCCGGTTCGAAACGGCGCGTCTGATTTCCGGGGGCGATGGGAACGTCGATTTCGGGAGATCGTGGCTGGGCACCAGGCAGTCCGTCAAGAAACCCCCTCGGCAGGTCGGCGATCACGACGAACACGCCAAGCGCGCATTGCGCCAGAAGCAGGACCTTCAAGAGGAATGCCCCGCTCCAGCGTTTGCCCGATTGAGCCGAAATGGGACCATCGCTCACTTGCGCTGGCCACGCTCGATCGACGCGATCTTTTCGGACGCGACATCGTCCTGTGCCCTCAATCGAAGGTCGGTTTCGGACGCGGTTTCGGGCTCGGGTGCAGCCGGGTCATGCTGCAAACCGGCGGCTTCAATCCTGCGATAGGCCATCATCGCCGCCCGCAGCTCGCGCAGTGTCATCGTTTCCTCGGGGTCCAGAAAGGCACGGTCTTCGCGGATAGCGGATTGCGCCACCATCATCATGAACACCAGGACTGCCGGCAGAAGATCAATTGCAATCGCGCCCGCCCAAGAGGGAATGAAATCTTCCGCATAGCGCAGGACGGCGTCTGCCGAAGAAATCGGCTGGTAAGTCGTTTCTTCCGCGGCGGGCAGTGCCATCACCTCCTGGGCCGCTTGTTGCAGCGATTCCGCACGTTGGCCCAGCAGCTTCAGCACCGACTCGATCGTGGTTTGTTGGGCACCGCGAATGGTGTCGCTGGACCCGTCAAGTTCAGGCAGCACGACCGTGGCTGCCAGATCCCGGGCGGCGCGGTCCACAACCGGCGCAACAGAAAGCTGTCTCAGCCGCGCAATCAAACCCGCAAGGCGAACTGACTCCTCGGCGAAAATGACGGATCGCTCGCTCACCGGACCCGCAGCGGCGGTCAGCTCGCGCATGCGGGAAAGGATTGCATTGCCTTCGGAAAACGCGGCATCGATCAGCGGCCCCTGCGCTTTGATCTGTGCCTCAAGTGCCGCAAGCTCATCCCCCTTCGATGTCAGCACCCGAAAAACGGCTCCACGCCCCGAGGTGCCCGACAGGTTCCCAGCGGCCTCCTGAGTCGACAGATCTTCAAAGGCCTGCCGGGCGCGGGTCACGTCAAGTTGCAGCCCCTGCGCCGCGACAGCGACGCGGTTCGCCTGTTCCAACTCGGTCTGATAGTCCCGCACGGTCAGCGCAAGATGCTGCTCAATCGCCGCCGAGCCGGCCAGGGCGGCGGCATTCAGCCAGGACGACATCGCAACAATCGCGACCGATCCCAGAGCCATCGTCAGAAGCATGCCGAGTCGGGATCGCGCTGTCCGCATGGCCGGTGTCAGGCGCAGCATGTAGCTCCAGAACACGAAGATCGCGACCGACACAGCCAAAGAATACGCAACCGCCGCAAAAAACGTGAGGGCGCCAGAGCCGTCAAGTTGCGCCCGTACGCCAAGATAGGTGTAGATCCCCGAGGCGACTGCGAGCACGCCAAGTGCCATCGGCGCGAAGCTGTCCAGGGCCAGAAGGTGCCCCTCGATTTCTCGCGCCCGCAAAAGCCCGTTCGCTTCTGTCCGAGACGTCTGCCGCTTACGATCATCGCCCATTTATGCCTCCGCTTGCCCAAGCCTTCAAGGGTAGGGTGCAGTTCACGTCCAGCACAACGCAAAACTCGTCGTATCGGGCCTGCTCGCAGAAATGTCAGGTCTTCGCATGAAGCCAGGAAATGGCCGAGCGGCCGGTCTTTCCGGCTCGCTGGAAACTCATGGACACGGCTCTGTCGGGCCGCTTTCCACTTCCGATTGCCTCGATCTCCATGCCGTGCTGCCTTCAGTCGACGTTCAGCCCTTGGCGCCGCCTGGCACGGGATGGTCACCACCCTTGCCCCCGAGGTGCTCGTGTCGGCGACCAAGGTAAGGTTTTCACGGTGGCAACCGTCGTTGACCCTCAAGGCGCGCCATTGTGCCATTGGTTCAAGAACAATGGTGCGCGAACGTCCGGCACCGCTGCGGGTATCGACCCCGACGCACCCCTTGTGGGCATCCCCGCAGCCGCGTTCTAACGATTTTCGACAGGGCCACTGAGGAAGCTGCCTGACCCCCGTTGCCGCAAGGTTTCGGGGGTCTTTTTTTCGTCAATCAGCAACGGGGCTTCGTAAGCTGCAATCTGCCATTCGCCCTGATCGTTAGCAATCAAGCCGTCTTGCGGCGCATCGACGCCACCAATCGCCGCAACTTGTCCAAGGCAGCGGCTAAGATGGCCCCGAAGAACTTCAAGAGCGTCGAAGTAAGCTTGGCGAACGTCGGGCGGGCGGTGGAAGTCACCGAACCGGGGATGCGGGGGCGCGTCGCTGTTCCGGTTCAACAGTTCTTCGTAAGTCATAAACTGGCGAATGCCCAACGCCATAGCGTCAACTAGCAGGAAAAGCGGGCCGTCGCGAAGGTCGGCAAGTTCAACCTGCTTATTAACCAAAATGCCCCGAATTTCGCCAAGCGATTTCAGGGCGTCGTCAATGCAGTTGTCGCAGCATTCCCAAGCCGAAAGAACGCGACGATCCGCAAGCCGGATCACAAGTTCCCGCGCTATCTGTCGCTCTTTGTCCTTCGGATTGACGGCAATGCTGATGAGTGGAAGGTTCAACGTAACGTCGCCCACATGCTTGCTGAACCGTTGCTTCGCACGGGTCACAAGGTCTTTCAAGTCGAAACGGAAGGGAATGTCACCTGTTCTCATTCGCCGAACTTGGCAGAACGTTCGACCGTTGACTAGACGAAAGCATTCGCCCGGCTTTGCAGAAAGGCAAGTCGTTCACGTTCACGTGATCGTTTCCAGCCTGTCGCAGCGCCCGAAGGGCCGCTTTCAAGGGTCAATCTGTCATGGGTAAATTGTGGGTAGAGATTTTCGACCCCGCGGATTATTGAGTGAAATCAATAACTTACATAGGTTGAGTGGCAGCCCGTAGGGGAGTCGAACCCCTCTTCCCAGGTTGAAAACCTGGTGTCCTAACCGATAGACGAACGGGCCAGCGCGGTGCCGGGGGATTAGGTCACTCTGCGTCGATCTGCAAGAAGAAAACGGCGATCAGCGCTCGATTTTTGCAGCCATCAGCGCAATTGCCTGTTGATAGACAGTCGCCGCATTCCACTGTTTGATCACCTCGAAATTCGGCTCGCCCTCTTGAAAGCCGGCACCCGTGCGCCAGCCTTTGCGGGCAAAGAAATTGGCGGTCGACGCCAAGGCGTCGGCCTCGTTGGCCAGATCAACTCGACCATCGCCGTTTCCATCTACCCCGTATTGCAGCACGTTGCCGGGCAGGAACTGGGTATGCCCGACCTCGCCATGCCGCGCGCCGATGGTTTTCGTTGTAATCGTGCCTCGATCCACCAGAACCAATGCTGCCAAAAGGTGCCCGGTGAAAAATTCGGTGCGGCGGCAGTCATAAGCCAAGGTCGAAATTGCCGACACTACATTGCTGTCACCCATGTAATTGCCAAAGCCGGTTTCCATGCCGTGCACTGCGAGGATCACCCCAGAGGGCACGCCGTAGGTCTGCTCCAGCCCTTTGTAAAACCCGGGATTGCGTGCCATCCGTTTGCGCCCTTGCGAGATGATCGCATCAGATCCACGCACCTTCAGGAACTTCGAGAGGGAGTATTTGAAGCTTTTCTGATTGCGGTCAGCGGCGATCGTCTTGGTGGCGTAGCTGGCCCCCATCAATGCGGCGACACCGCGTTCGCCCACGCCCTGGGCTGCGGCCTCGCGCGCCATTGCGGGCTTCCACGCCTCGAACCCACCCGAAGAATTGCCACAGGTGGCAGCCAGGGCTGGCCCGGCAAGTCCGGCAGAGACCGCAGCAAGACAGGCAAATCGACGCAACCGAATGAACACGATGAAATCTCCCAACCAGATTTTGAGTAGTCTAACGGCTTTGCCTTGGCGTGCAAGGCACTGCAAGATATCCTGCACGGACATTGGCGCCAGCAAGATCACGATTGTTTCAGGAAACTGGCAGCCCGTAGGGGAGTCGAACCCCTCTTCCCAGGTTGAAAACCTGGTGTCCTAACCGATAGACGAACGGGCCAGCGCTGGGGTTCTGTAATTCGCCGGACCGTGCTTCGCAAGAGGGAATATTGGCATGAAACGCCGCGGCAATCAGTTCCCTGTTCCGACCTGTGCGGCATCTTCCAGCCGAAGCTGCACCTTGGAGCGCCCGCCGTAGGTATTGATCTCCAGCCGTCCTGCCAGATGAAAGCGCCGGTGGCCCGCATTTTCCAGCGCGGGACCAAGGGGGCCGTCAAACGCGCCAAAGGCCACCGCCTCCAGCTTCTGGCCGATCCCGTCGCCAAAGCTGATCCGCAGGTGGTTTTCGCCCATCCGGCGTGCGCTGACGGCCTGGTCGGCAAAGGCGAAACGCGGCGCGGGCGACGATGCACCGAACGGCCCCGCCTCTTCGATTTGGTCGACAAGCGCCGTCG
>JBGSRQ010000074.1:0-8607 GCA_041737515.1 Rhodobacterales bacterium
ACTTGCGCTGACCGACAAAGCGCCCGGCGGCTTCGGGTTTGGGCAAGCCCGCGTGAGCCGCAGCGATCGGGCGCAGTATTGCCAGGATCGCTTCGGGGGCCGCCACCGCGCGGCCTGCCGTCATGTCGACGTGCAGGCACATCTGCTCGACACTCGCCACGACCTCTTCGCCGCGCAGGATGCGGATGAAATGGTGCAGGCGCTTTTCATCGACGCTGATCACCTGAACCGTGCCGGTCAGCCGGTCGCCCAGCTTGGCCTCGCCCAGATGCATGATGTGGGTTTCGGCGGTGTAATAGCTGTGGCCGCCCTTCACATACTCCATATCTGCGCCGATCAGTCGCAGGAACGCGTCGCAGGTTTCCGAGGCCGCAAAGAGATAGCGGCTTTCGGTCATGTGGCCGTTGTAATCAATCCACCCCGGCAGCACCTGCATCTGCGCCATGATCAGTGGCGCGCCGGTATAACCGCCCTCGGCCATAGCGATGCGGCGGCGGGCGTCATGGTCCAGCAGAACCTTGCCCGCGCCCCAGTTGCGGTCTTTGAGCGCGCGCAGAAAGCCGATCAGGTTGCTGTCGCGGATACGTTCCAGCTCGCGGATCGTGTGATGGCCGGATTGCGCATCAGACTGCCCGGCAATCAGGTCCACTAACGCGTCGTTGAATTCCGGCACATCGGTCAGCCTGGTCCACGGCCATTGCAGGCAGGGGCCGAACTGCGCCATGAAATGCTTCATCCCCGCCTCGCCGCCCGCCACGCGGTAAGTCTCGAACAGGCCCATCTGCCCCCAGCGCAGACCAAAGCCCATGCGGATCGCCTCGTCGATTTCCTCGGTCGTGGCGATGCCGTCCTTGACCAGCCACAGCGCCTCACGCCACACCGCCTCCAGAAAACGGTCGGCGATATGGGCGTCGATCTCCTTGCGGACGTGCAAGGGGAACATGCCGATTTCGCGCAATATTTCCTTTGCACGCTCGACCAGGGCGGCGTCGGATTTCGGGCTTGGCACCACTTCGGCCAAGGGCAAAAGGTAGACCGGGTTGAACGGATGCGCCACGAAAATCACCGAAGGGTCGGCCGCATTTTCCTGCAGTTCCGAAGGCTTGAACCCCGAGGTTGACGACCCGATGGGCACCCCGTGGCTGACCTGCTGGATCTGCGCATAGACGCGGTGCTTGAGGTCCAGCCGTTCAGAGACGGATTCCTGAATGTAATCGGCGCCTTCCACGGCTTCGGTAATCGTCTGCGCAAGATGCAGCTTGCCCTCTGCCGGCATCGGCACATCCGACAAGGCAGGCAACGCTGCGCGGGCATTGGCCATCACCTCGCCGATCTTGCGCGCGGCCTCGGGGTCGGGGTCGAACACCGAAACGTTCCAGCCGTTGAGCAGAAACCGCGCCGCCCACCCGCCGCCGATAACCCCGCCGCCGATGATGGCTGCCTTGCGTGTCATGTTCAGAAACCCCCTATACCAACGCGTAGAAACAAGCCGTGATACAAACTGCCGTGCCGATGCCCAGCCAACGCAAACCCGGAACGTCGCCCTGCCGTCCGGCGCGGCGTCGGGCCAACACCGCAGACTGAGTTGCAATCCCGATCATGGCGCCAACCCCGGCAATCGGCATCATGACCGTTGGAAATTCGCGATCAGATGACGTTGCAAACCGCCCCATCCACATCGTTGCGGCAAGAACGGCGACAATCGCCGCCACAATTCCGGCCACAAGCTGCATCCGCGACCGTGCGATCATCGGCAGGAAAAAGCCCGCCCAAAGCGCCCCTGTAAGGGCGAACCGAACCGACGTGGCGAAAAGCGCATCCTCCGACATGGGTTAACCGATCACCGCCCCAACGGCGCGCGCTTGGTCAACCCCAACCGCGTGCGAACCTCGGCCGGAGTGATCACCCGGCCACCCATCTTTTCGATGATGTCGCCTGCGCGCTCGACCAGTTGCGCGTTGGTGGCAAGCTGCCCCTTGCCCAACCACAGGTTGTCCTCCAGCCCGACCCGCACATTGCCGCCCGCCAGAATCGCCGCCGCAACATAGGCCATCTGGTCGCGACCCAGGGAAAACGCTGACCAGGTCCAGTCGGACGGCACGTTGTTCACCATCGCCATGAACGTGTTCAGATCGTTCGGCGCGCCCCAGGGCACCCCCATGCACAACTGCACCAGCGCGGGCGATTTCAGCACCCCCTCACGCACCAGTTCTTTGGCAAACCACAGATGCCCGGTATCAAACGCCTCGATCTCGGGGCACACGCCCAGCGCCGTCATCATGCCGCCCATCGCGCGCAACATGCCCGGCGTGTTGGTCATCACATAATCGGCCTCGTTGAAATTCATCGTGCCGCAATCAAGCGTGCAGATCTCGGGCAGACATTCTGCCACATGGGCCATGCGCTCGGTGGCCCCCACCATGTCAGTCGCCTTGGCGTTCACCGGCAGCGGGCTTTCCACCGGTCCAAACACGATGTCACCGCCCATGCCGGCGGTCAGGTTCAGAACAACATCGGTCGCACTGTCGCGGATGCGGTCGGTCACTTCGCGATACAACGCCACATCGCGCGACGGCTTGCCGGTTTCGGGGTCACGCACATGGCAATGCACGATCGCCGCCCCTGCCTTGGCCGCCGCGATCGCGCTTTCGGCAATCTGCTGCGGGCTGCGCGGCACATGCGGGCTGCGATCCTGCGTCGCACCCGATCCGGTCACGGCACAGGTGATGAAAACCTCGCGGTTCATGGTCAGCGGCATGTCATCCTCCCTTGTTGGGGCCAGCATACGCGGCTTGCAGCGCCACGCATTGCGAATTACGAAATAAAGATGGCACAAAGCGCAACGATTTTCACGGCCTCCACACAACCCCTGACGCTTGCCGCACTGGTCCTGCCGCAAGCCTCGATCCTTGAGGTGGCAAGCGTGCTCGACCCGCTGCGCTCCGCCAACCGCCATCTGGGGGTCGAAGCATACCGCTGGCGCATCGTCTCGCCCGGTGGTGCGGCGGTGCCGCTTACCTGCGGGATCGAGCTTCCGTCGTCGGGCACGCTGCAGGCGGCCGAAGGCGCAGATGCGCTGGTCATCATCGCAGGCTACCGCCAGTCCGAGGGTGCGACAAAGGCGCTGATCCGCGATCTGTCCCGCATGGCACCCCGCTTTGCAAATATCGGCGGCATTGATGCAGGCGCCTGGGTCATGGCGCGGGCCGGGCTGTTGCACGGCCACCGCGCCACCGTCCATTGGGAAGATCTGGAGGATCTGGCCCATGCCCATCCGGAAATCGACGTCTTGCCCGACCGCTATGTCATCGACCGCGCCCGCTTCACCGCCGGAGGGGCAGCACCCGCCTCCGACCTGATGCTGCACCTGATCCGCACCCGCAACGGGGCCGCAACAGCCCTGCAGGTCACTGCAAGCTTCATCACAACCACCCGCCCCGGCAGTGACCCGCAGATCGCCGCCCCGGCACAAGATCCCCGCCTCGATCCTCGCGTGGCCAGCGCCATCGCCCGGATGGAGCGCAACCTTGATGCGCCCGAATCCAGCCAGGAGATTGCCCGCGCCCTGACCCTTTCGCCCCGCCGGATGGAGCAGCTTTTTCGCGCCAACCTTGGCGAAACCCCGGCCAGCCATGCCCTTGGCCTGCGCCTTGCCGCTGCCCGCCGCCTGATCACCGACACTCGGCACCCGTTGGCCGACATCGCCTTGCGCACCGGTTTTTCATCTGCCTCAGCGCTCAGCCGTGCCTTTCGCGCCCGCTTCGGCACAGCCCCCGGCGCAGTGCGAAAATCGCTGAGACTCACCTAGAATTCGCTTTTTCTGTTCACAAGTATCCACGGGGGGCGCGGCTTTCGCCTTCGAAAGACGTGGGGGGCAGTCAGCCCCCCCTTGCCTTCAGGAAAACCCCTCACGCCGCGTCCAGCAATCCGCGTCCTTTCAGCAAGGCCTCAACCCCCGGCATCCGCCCGCGAAAGGCGATATAGGCGGCCTCGGCATCCTGTGACCCACCGGCTGACAGGATGAACGCCTCCAGCCGCGCCGCCACACCCGCATCAAACGCCCCGCCCGCCTCGCCAAAGGCGGCAAAGGCATCGGCATCCATCACCTCTGACCACATGTAGCTGTAATAGCCCGACGAATAGCCATCGCCCGAAAACACATGCGCAAAATGCGGCGTGGCGTGGCGCATCCGGATCGCGCGGGGCATGCCCAGACCGTTCAGCACATCGGCCTGCATGGCCATCGGGTCGGCCGGGGCCGCGCCTTCGTGAAACGCCAGATCGACCATCGCCGATGCCACGAATTCCACCGTAGCAAAGCCCTGATCATAGGTGCCCGCCGCCAGCAACCGCTCCAGCATGTCGGCGGGCATCGCAGCACCGGTTTTCCAGTGGCGGGCGTGCTTGGCCAGCACCTCGGGCACCTCCAGCCAATGCTCATAAAGCTGGCTGGGCAATTCTACGAAATCGCGCGCGACATTGGTGCCGGAAATGTAGCCATACGTCACATCCGACAGCATCTGGTGCAGCGCATGTCCGAATTCATGAAACAGCGTGCGCGCATCGTCATATGAAAGCAATGCCGGGTCGCCCTTGGCAAAATTGCACACATTCACGACGATGGGCCGCACGTCGCCACCCAGCTTGCGCTGTCCCCGCATCGTGGAACACCACGCCCCCGAACGTTTGGAGCCGCGTGCGAAATAATCGCCGATGAATACGGCAATATGCCGCCCCTTTCGCGTCACCTCCCACGCCCGCGCGTCGGAGTGATAAAGCGCCACGTCCAGCGCGCGGAACTCCAGCCCGAACAGGCGGTGTGCGCAATCAAATTGCGCGCCGATCATCGCCTCAAGGCTCAGGTAGGGCTTCAGAACAGCCTCATCCAGATCATGTTCCGCCTTGCGGCGCTTTTCGGAATAATAGCGCCAGTCCCACGGCTCCAGATCGCCGTTCACCCCGTCAGCATGCATCATCGCGGTCAGCACTTCGGCATCGGCATCGGCACGTGCCCTGGCCGGTTTCCACACCCGCATCAGCAAATCACGTACGGCGGCGGGGGTTTTCGCCATTTCCGGCTCCAGCTTGAAATCGGCAAAACTGGCATAGCCCAGCAGCGCCGCCCGTTCGGCCCGCAAGGCCAGCGTCTCGGCGGCAAGCGCGCGGTTGTCGGTGTCGCCCCCATTGGCGCCGCGCGACCCCCAGGCCTCGAACGCACGTTGGCGCAGCGCCCGGCGGGGCGAGAATTGCAGGAACGGCACGATAAGCGACCGGTTCAGCGTGACCACCGGCCCCGCCGCGCCCTTTTCCACCCCTGCCGCGCGGGATGCAGCAACAACGAAATCGGGCAGCCCTTCCAGATCTTCCTCGGACAGGTCCATGAACCACCCCCGTTCATCGGCCAGCACATTCTGGCTGAACTGCGTGCCCAGCGTCGCCAGCCGTGATTTCACCGCCGTCAACCGCGCCGCCTCGGCCCCGGTCAGTGCGGCCCCCGCGCGCACGAACATCCGCCGGTAAAGCGTCAGCACCCGCATCTGTTCGGACGTAAGCGCCAGATCATCGCGTCGCGCCCAAAGGTCGTCAATCCGGGCAAACAACACCTTGTTGTTCGTGATTTCGGACGAAAATGCGCTCAGCTTCGGCGCAAGGTCGCGCTGCAACGCTTCGCGCGCGGGCGTGCTGTCGGCCCCGGCAAGGTTGTAAAACACCCCCGCCACCCGGTCGAGCGCGCCCTCGGCAAGCTCCATCGCGTCAATGGTATTGGCAAAGGTCGGCGCGTCATCCGTTCCGGTGATTGCCGCGATATTGGCCCGCGCCTCTGCCAAAGCCGCGTCAAAGGCCGGTGCGAAATCCGCATCCGTTATCGCCTCAAACGGCGGCAACGCGAACGCACCGTCCCATCTCCCCAGCAAGACATTGCTCATCGCCTTTTCTCCTCTGCAATGGACTTCATTTTTGCCCAAATACTCAAATTCCAGCCCGTCAGCCCGCGCTACCGCCGGTCTTTCGCGCGCAGCCGCGCTTCCAGCCGCCGCAGCACAAGACTTAGGCCGATGGTCATGGTCAGGTAGATCAGAGCGACCACATTATAGGTTTCGAAATAGCGGAAATTGCCTGCCGCCGTCACCTTGCCCAGTTGCGTTATGTCAGAAACACCCAGCACCGACACAAGGCTGCTGTCCTTGACCATCGCCACGAAATCATTGCCCAAAGGCGGCAGAATGGTGCGGAACGCCTGCGGAAAGACCACGAACCGAAACCGGTGCCAGCCCGAAAGCCCCAACGCCTGCGCCGCCTCGATCTGGCCCCGGTCAACCGATGCAAGGCCCGCGCGGAACACCTCGGACAGGAACGCCGAATAGGCGATGGTCAGCGCAATCACCGCACGCCACAGCAGCGGAAAATCGCGGGTCGACCAGTGCGGCAGCCCCAATGGCTCACCCGCCCAGTTCCAGAACGCGACCAGTGCGGGGGCTGCTGCAAAGGCCACATACAAGAGCAGCACGATGATCGGCACGCCGCGCACCACCTCGACATAAAGCCGCGCTCCCTGCCGCACCACGATGAACCGCGACCCTGCCGCAAGGGCAAGCAACAGCCCCCACAGACAGGCCAGCGAAAACGCGACAAGGGTCACGAAAACGGTGGTGGCAATGCCCTTCGACAGGGTCGACAGCACCTGCGCGTAAAGGTCATTGCGCACCACCAGCCAGAACAACCAAAGGCCCGTGGCAGCCACGACAAGCAGCCACCACGGAAAATCCTTGTCCTGTCCGACTGGCGAGGTCACGGCCAGGCTGCGCCTGCGCCTATTGGCCCAGCTTGTAATCAAGGAACCATTTCTTGTTCAGCACCTCCAGCGTGCCATCGGCGCGCAGGCTGTCAATCGCCGCATTCATCGGTGCCACCAGATCGCTGCCCTTGGGGAAGATAAAGCCGAAATCCTCGGTCCCCAGCTTTTCGCCGACGATTTTCAGCCCGCCGCCCGATGCCTCGACATAGCCCGCCCCCGCCGTGCCATCGGTCAGCACCAGATCGACATCGCCCGATTTCAGTGCCTCGACCGTGGCCCCGAATGTCTCGAAAAGCTTGATGCGCGGATTGGCCTCGTTGCCGTCCAGCACATCATACACCGCCACATAGAATGGCGTGGTGCCGGGCTGTGCTGCCACCAGCAGCTTTTCATCCGCGCCGAAACTCTTCGCATCGGTAAACCGCGCCTCATCGCCGCGCACCATCATCACCATTTCCGAAGTCATGTAGGGCTCGGAAAAATCGACTTTCTCCTTGCGGTCGTCACGGATCGTTATGCCGGTCATGCCCATGTCGAACTGGCCTTCCGAAACCGCCGGGATCATCGCATCCCAACTGATATTCTCGTATTTCACGTTCACGTTCAGCCGCTTGGCAATTTCCGCCAGCGCGTCATATTCCCAGCCGATGGCCGCACCGTCCTTGTCCAGAAACTGCAGCGGCGGATAGGCGTTTTCCGTCACGATGACAATTTCCCTGCCCGCCAGATCAGGCAGGCCCTGCGCGGCCAGAGGGGCTGCGGAAAGTGTCATCGTAAGGCCCAGAAGGGCAGTGGTGATCTTCATGCGTGCGCTCCCTGTCACGAAACCGATGCGCGACTATGACCGGGAGACGGGTCAGGGGGCAAGTCGAACCGCGTCACCGTCGCAGCCCCATGCCACGCTTTTCATCATCGCTGAACCCGATTGCCCGCTAAAAGCCTGCAGCCCCGCGCATCCGCCCGGTCAGAAGACCGCGCGCGCGGCCGCTCCCTCCAGCGCCTGGGGGCTCAGCGTCAGTTCCTGCCAAAGCGCCACCGCATCTTGAGAGGCGGCCGGGTTGAAAGGGCGACAGATCGCCCCCCCTGTCACCGGAAATCGGCGACATCATCAGGTAACGTGCCCCCGCAAACTGCACAGTCGGCGCGTCGCGGCACCCTTACAACCCGCACCTCGCCATAAAGCCCGTCATAGATCATCAATCGCCCCCGCAACCCCTCGCCCGCCTGTGTGATGACCTTGACCGCCTCCATCGCCATCATCGCGCCCAGAACGCCCGGCAACGGTGCGGCCACCCCGGCCTCGGCACAGGTCGGCACCAGCCCCGGCGCGGGGCGGTTGGGAAAGACGCAGGCATAACACGGCCCGCCCTGTGCGGGATCAAACACCCCGATCTGCCCCTCCCATTGCGTGATTGCTGCCGAAATCAGCGGCTTGCCTGCCGCCACGGCTGCGGCATTCACCGCGTAGCGGGTATCAAAGTTGTCCGACCCGTCAAGGATCAGGTCGTAGTCTGCAAACAGATCACCGGCGATGTCAGCCGTCAGGCGGCGGTTGTAACTGCGCGCCTCGATGAACGGGTTAAGCGCCCGCATCGCCACAAGGGCCGACTGCACCTTGGGCATCCCGATCCGCGCGTCGGTATGGATGACCTGGCGCTGCAGATTGCTCGCCTCGACCACATCATCATCGACCACACCGATCACACCAACACCGCTTGCCGCCAGATACATCAGCGCGGGCGACCCCAGCCCCCCGGCCCCGATGACCAGCACCTTCGCGGCCCTGAGGTCCCCCTGACCCGGCCCGCCGA
>JBGSRQ010000496.1:0-3948 GCA_041737515.1 Rhodobacterales bacterium
GGCGATGAGATGACCCGGATCATCTGGGATTTCATCAAGAAAAAGCTGATCCTGCCCTATCTCGACATCGATCTGAAATACTACGATCTGTCGATCCAGGTGCGGGACGAGACGAACGACCAGATCACCATCGACGCGGCCCATGCGATCAAGACCTACGGCGTCGGCGTCAAATGTGCGACGATCACGGCGGATGAAGGACGGGTCGAGGAGTTCGGCCTCAAGCAGATGTGGAAATCGCCCAACGGCACGATCCGCAACATCCTGGGCGGCGTGATCTTCCGCCAGCCGATCATCTGCCGCAATGTGCCGCGCCTTGTGCCCGGCTGGACCAAACCCATCGTGGTGGGCCGGCACGCTTTCGGCGATCAGTACCGCGCCACCGATTTCCATTTTCCGGGTGCGGGCAAACTGACCATGAAATTCGTGGGCGCAGACGGCACCACGATTGAGCGCGATGTCTATGACGCGCCGTCTGCCGGTGTCTACATGGGTATGTACAACCTTGATGACAGCATCGCGGATTTCGCCCGCGCCTCGCTGAACTACGGACTCAATCTTGGCTGGCCGGTCTATCTTTCGACCAAGAACACGATCCTGAAATTCTATGACGGCCGCTTCAAGGAGCTTTTCCAGACAATCTACGAACAGGAATTTGAGGCCGAGTTCAAGAAAAAGGGCATTCACTATGAACACCGCCTGATTGATGACATGGTGGCTTCGGCGATGAAATGGTCGGGCGGTTATGTCTGGGCCTGCAAGAACTATGACGGCGATGTGCAGTCCGACACCGTGGCCCAGGGGTTCGGCTCGCTCGGCCTGATGACATCGGTGCTGATGACCCCCGATGGCCAGACCGTAGAGGCGGAGGCCGCCCACGGCACGGTCACCCGCCACTACCGCCAGCATCAGGCAGGCAAGCAAACCTCAACCAACTCCATCGCGTCGATCTATGCCTGGGCGGGCGGTCTCAAGCACCGCGCGAAACTGGATGACAACGCGGCCTTGATGAACTTCGCGACCACGCTGGAAAAGGTTACCGTCGATGCCGTTGAGGACGGTTTCATGACCAAGGATCTGGCGCTGCTGGTCGGGCCTGATCAGAAATGGCTGACCACGTTGGGCTTTCTGGAAAAGGTCGATGAATACCTGAACAAAGCTCTTTCCTGAGGGCGACCGAAGCGGCGCTGCCACAGTCGGATAATTTGTGCAGCGCCGCATCCTGCCATTGAAATACCCCAGCCAGCTTTAGGTTAAAGAGCGACCAGCGGGCCAAATCCGGCGCGCCCCTGCCAGTCGAGTGCATGATGAACCAAGCCTATTTCTATCTGATGCTCGCCGTGATCTTCGAGGTGTTCGGCTCCACCTGCCTGCAAGCCTCGCAACAACTGACCCGGTTCTGGCCAAGTCTGGGCATTGTCGTGGGCTTTGGCGGTGCATTCGTGTTTTTCATGCAGGTCCTCAAGGTCATGCCGCTTGGCGTCACCTATGCGATGTGGTCGGGTCTTGGCATCACCCTGGTGACCATCACCAGTTATTTCATCTTCAACCAGAAAATTGACATTCCGGCCTTTCTTGGCATGAGCCTGATCATTGCCGGGATTGTCGTGATCCACACATTCTCGAAAACCGCGCTGCACTGACGTTGGCTCTGGCCTTTCGGGCCCGCCTCCTGTAACGCGACCCCAACCTTGTATAATTGAAAGAATCCCACGATGGAGCTTCGCAACATCGCCATTATCGCGCACGTCGACCATGGCAAGACAACTCTGGTTGACGAATTGCTGAAACAATCCGGCGCCTTCCGTGACAATCAGGCCGTCGCCGAACGCGCGATGGACAGCAATGATATCGAACGTGAACGTGGCATCACCATTCTTGCCAAATGCACCTCGTTGGAATGGGCCGGCAAGCGGATCAACATCGTTGATACGCCCGGCCACGCCGACTTCGGCGGCGAGGTGGAGCGTATTCTCAGCATGGTTGACGGCGTGGTGTTGCTGGTCGATGCCGCCGAAGGCCCTATGCCGCAAACCAAGTTCGTGACATCCAAGGCGCTGGCACTGGGCCTGCGCCCGATTGTCGTTCTGAACAAGGTCGACAAGCCCGACGCCGAACCCGACCGCGCGCTGAACGAAGTGTTCGACCTGTTCGCCAACCTTGGTGCTGATGACGACCAGCTTGATTTCCCGGTGCTTTACGCTTCTGGCCGTGCAGGCTGGGCGGATGAATCGCTGGACGGTCCGCGCAAGGATCTGTCAGCGCTTTACGATCTGGTTCTGAAGCATGTGCCCCAACCTGCGCAACTGACGCGCCGGGATGAGCCGTTCCTGATGCTGGCGACGACGCTTTCCGCCGACCCGTTCATCGGCCGTATCCTGACAGGCCGGGTCGAGGCAGGCACGCTGAAAGCGGGCGAGACGATCAAGGCCTTGTCGCGCGACGGCGAAAAGATCGAGCAATTCCGCGTGTCCAAGGTGCTGGCGTTCCGCGGCCTGTCCCAGGCGCCAATTGATTTGGCCGAAGCGGGCGATATCGTCACCCTTGCGGGCATGTCGAAGGCCACCGTTGCCGATACGTTGTGCGCGCTAGAAATCGAAACCGCCCTGCCCGCCCAACCGATTGATCCGCCTACGATTTCCGTGACCTTCGGGATCAACGATTCGCCCTTGGCGGGCAAGGATGGCACCAAGGTTCAGTCCCGCGTGATCCGCGAACGCCTGATGCGCGAGGCCGAGATCAACGTAGCAATCAAGGTCAGCGACACCCCAGGCGGCGATGCGTTCGAGGTGGCTGGGCGCGGCGAATTGCAGATGGGCGTTCTGATTGAAAACATGCGCCGCGAGGGGTTCGAGCTTTCGATCAGCCGCCCCCGCGTGCTGTTTCAGCAGATCGACGGCGAGCGGTGCGAACCGATTGAAGAAGTCACCATCGACGTTGATGATGAATACACAGGCTCGGTGATCGAAAAGCTGACCGGCCCCCGCAAGGGCGACCTGATCGAAATGAAGCCCGCGGGCGTCGGCAAGACACGGATCATCGCCCATGTGCCGTCGCGTGGATTGATCGGCTATCACGGCCAGTTCATGACCGACACGCGCGGCACCGGCGTTCTGAACCGGGTGTTCCACGAATGGGCTCCCCACAAGGGCCCGATCGAGGGCCGCCGTCAGGGCGTTCTGATCAGCATGGAAAGCGGCACGTCCGTCGCCTATGCGATGTGGAAGCTGGAAGATCGCGGGCATTTCTTCATCGGCGTGCAGGAACCGGTTTATACCGGCATGATCATCGGCGAGCATAACCGCGACAACGATCTGGAAGTGAACCCGCTGAAGGGCAAGCAACTGACCAACGTGCGCGCCTCCGGTACTGATGAAGCGGTGCGCCTGACGACACCGGTCAAACTGTCGCTGGAACAGGCAATTGCCTATATCGACGATGATGAGCTGGTGGAAGTGACGCCGAAATCAGTGCGGATGCGCAAGCGCCACCTTGACCCGCACGAACGCAAGCGGGCCGCGAAATCGGCCTGAACATCTGCAAACGGCCCGGCTCGCGCCGGGCCTTTTCATTTCGTCAGACTTCCTCGACAACCACCAGATCGCGGATTGCGGCATCCTTGGCATGGGTCAGGGCCGCCTGATATTCGGCCGAGTTGTAACACTCGACCGCCGCTTCGACGCTTGGAAACCGCGCCACCACATTGCGCGCGCGCGCGCGCCCCTCAAGCTGCACATACCGCCCGCCGCGCGCGATGAACACACCGCCGTGCGCCGCAATCGCAGTGGTCGCACCCTTGGCATAAAGAGCGTAGGCGTCGGGATTCGTGACTTCGACATGGGCAATCCAGAGTGCGGTCATATCAGCCCCCGATCACGGCTTCGGCGGCGGCAATCGCGGCTTCGGCTCCAGCAATATCCGCGCCCCCCGCCTGCGCCATATCAGGCC
>JBGSRQ010000182.1:0-7614 GCA_041737515.1 Rhodobacterales bacterium
CGCCCCGCAAAACCCGACCTTCTGGACCCCCGCGATGTGCCACGTCGCAGACCTGGCACCGGGCCGGGGCGGACAGCCCTTCTGCATGCCGTGGCACATATCGAACTGAACGCCGTCGATCTGCACTGGGATATCATCGCGCGGTTCACCGCCGTTCCGATGCCGCTTGGGTTTTTTGATGACTGGGTCAAGGCTGCGGATGAAGAAGCCAAGCATTTCAACCTGATGTGCGATTGTCTTGAGAGTGTGGGCAGCCACTACGGCGCCATGCCCGCACATGCCGGAATGTGGCGTGCAGCCGAAGATACGGCCGATGATCTTCTCGCCCGGCTGGCTGTTGTGCCCATGGTGCTGGAGGCGCGGGGCCTTGATGTCACCCCGGGCATGATCGAGGTTTTCCGAAAGGCGGGCGACGCTCCGGCCGTCGCCGCGCTTGAAACCATCTACGCCGAGGAAGTGGCGCATGTCGCTTATGGTTCCAAATGGTTCAACTGGCTGTGTGGGCGCGACGGGCTGGACCCCAAGGAACAGTTTCACGCCTTGGTGCGGCACTATTTCCACGGCCATCTGAAACCGCCGTTCAACGTGGAAAAACGCGCCGAGGCAGGAATTCCACCGGATTTCTATTGGCCGCTGGTCGATGCGGGCCGCAATGACGCCGTGCAGTCGGTTCCGGCCCGGACTGAGGCGCCGACAAACTAGGCGAGATTTCGCCGATACCCGTGCCGAAAGGCCGGTTTCCCCCACCCCGTAGTCAAAAATGTTGCGATGTGCCAAGGGGCTGGCTAATCAGAACCGGGGATACGGAACCGGCGGCATTGATCGCCCAACAGCAACAGGACGGCCCGCGCGACCGGGTCTTACCTGCCAGGATAGGACACATCGGTGCTGACACGACTTGGCTATCGGATAAATTCCGCTTTGGAACGCCGCCTTCCCGAACAACGGCTTTTCCTGAAATCCGACACTGAAACGCGCTTCGTGCGATTGCGTCCGGTCACGCAGGCCGTCGCCCTGGCGGTCAGCGGTCTGGTGGTAATCTGGACGATCTTTGCCACTTCCATTGTCCTGATGGATTCGATTGGCGCAGGCTCCGGCCGCGATCAGGCAGAACGCCAGCAGGCGCTTTACGAAGCCCGGCTGAATGCGCTGTCATCTGACCGCGACCTGCGTGCGGTCGAGGCTGCGCGTGCGCAGGATCGCTTCAACGTGGCGCTGTCGCAGGTGTCGCAGATGCAGACGGTACTTCTGGCTTCCGAAGACCGACGGAAGGAACTTGAAACCGGCATTGACGTGATTCAGAACACCCTGCGTCGCACCATCGTGGAACGCGATGAAGCGCGCGCCATCATTGACGGGCTGAATGCAACGCTGGCCAACACGACGGGAACAACCCGCAGCATCGAAGGTCAGGCCCGCGATGCCTCGGCCACGGCAGAATTGTTGTCGGTTGCGCTTGGCGCGACTGCTCTGGAACGCGACAACCTTGCCAAGGCGGCCGACCGTGCCCGCGCCGACACCGATGCCGTGATGGCCGAAAAGCGCGCGCTGGAACAGCGCAACGACGAGATTTTCGCGCAACTGGAAGAGGCGGTCACGATTTCGATGGCACCGCTCGACAAGATGTTCCGCGCCGCCAACATGTCGCCCGACGATCTTTTGGATCAGGTCCGAAAGGGCTATTCCGGGCAGGGCGGACCGCTGACGAAAATCTCGGTGTCGTCCAGCAATTCCGCGCTGTCACCCGACGAAATCCGCGCCAATGCGATTCTGACCGGGCTTGACCGGATGAACATGTACCGCATCGCCGCCACCAAGGCACCGTTCGGGATGCCGGTCCATAATGCGTTCCGGTTCACCTCGGGGTTTGGCGTGCGCAGTGATCCCAAAGGTGCGGGCCGCCGGATGCACGCGGGCACCGATTTCGCGTCAGACTACGGCACGCCGATCTATTCCACCGCCGATGGCGTGGTCGAGGAAGCCGGCTGGAGCAATGGCTACGGGCGCGCGGTGAAGATCCGGCACGCCTTCGGGATCGAAACGCTTTACGGCCACATGTCACAAATTCGCGTCACGGCGGGACAAAGGGTATCGCGTGGCGACAGGATCGGTGATATGGGCAATTCAGGCCGGTCGACCGGCACTCATCTTCACTACGAGGTACGGATCGGGGGCTCACCAGTGAACCCGATGACCTTCATCAAGGCAGCGACAGATGTTTTCTAAAAGCAGAATCAACGAACCCGGCCCCAAGGTCGAGGCAGATAACTCGAAAGCGGCTGATATGACGACTCAAAAACCGTCGATGGAATTCACACCTTCTGCCCCCAAGGGCAAGGTTTCACCATCGGTGCTGTCGTCTGATCTGACCGTGGTCGGCAATCTGAAAACCACCGGTGACATTCAGGTTGAAGGCACCGTTGAAGGCGACATTCGCGCCCACCTTTTGACCGTGGGCGAAAGCGCCACGATCCGGGGCGAGATTGTGGCAGATGATATCGTCGTGAACGGTCGTGTCATCGGCCGCGTACGCGGTCTGAAGGTGCGCCTCACATCGACCGCCAAGGTCGAAGGCGACATCATTCACAAGACCATCGCCATCGAATCGGGAGCGCATTTCGAAGGCTCAGTTCAGCGTCAGGAAGACCCGCTTTCGGGTGGAAAATCCGTGCCGATGCCGAAAATGGCCGATCCGGCCTGAGAGCAGCCCGAACCAGATAAAGATAGGGGCGCAGCGATGCGCCCCTTTTTCATTGCCGGGGGTCCCTGCGCCGCGCGTCAGTCCTCGTTCGCCTCGGCCCGGCTTTTGCCCGCCACATCCATCGCCAGCGTCGCTGCCATGAACCGATCCAGATCGCCGTTCAGCACACCGTCGGTATCGGATGTTTCCACCTTGGTGCGCAAATCCTTCACCATCTGGTATGGTTGCAGCACATAAGACCGGATCTGGTTGCCCCAGCCCGCATCGCCCTTGGCCGCGTGTTGCGCGTTGATCACCGCGTTGCGCTTGTCGAGTTCCATTTGATACAGACGCGATTTCAGTGCCTTCATCGCAATATCCCGGTTCTGGTGCTGCGATTTCTCTGAACTTGTCGTCACAATTCCGGTCGGCAAGTGGGTGATCCGCACCGCCGAGTCAGTGGTGTTCACATGCTGCCCGCCGGCACCCGACGACCGATAGGTGTCGATACGGATATCCTTGTCCTGCACCTCAATCTCGATATTGTCATCCACCACCGGATAGACCCAGATCGAACTGAATGAGGTGTGCCGCTTGGCTGCACTGTCGAACGGGCTGATCCGCACCAGCCTGTGCACACCGCTTTCCGATTTCAGCCACCCATATGCATTCTGTCCCGAAATCTTGTAGGCCGCAGATTTGATTCCCGCTTCTTCGCCGTCTGACATCGACTGCAATTCGACCTTGTAGCCCTTTTTCTCGGCCCACCGCACATACATGCGCGCCAGCATCGACGCCCAATCGCAGCTTTCGGTGCCACCCGCGCCCGCGTTCACTTCAAGGTAGGTGTCGTTGCCATCGGCCTCGCCGTCCAGCAGCGCCTCAAGTTCCTTGGCCGCCGCCAGATCGACAAGCGCCTTCAGCGCCGCCTCGGCCTCGGCCACGATCTCGGCATCGCCCTCGGCCTCGCCCATTTCGATCAGTTCGGCATTGTCGCGCAAGCCGCTGTCAATCAGACGATAGGTGGACACCTGATCCAGCAGCGCCTGCCGCTCGCGCATCAGCTTTTGTGCGCGGGCGGGATCGGACCACAGATCGCCATGCTCGATCATGGCGTTGAATTCCTCAAGCCGGTGCGGGGCGGTTTCCCAATCCATCCGCTGCCCCAGAAGGGCCAGCGATTTTGCGATGGCATCAAGATGGGTCTGCGTTTCGGCGCGCATGGCGGTTCCTTCAAAGCGGTCAGGCGGATGTAGCAACTGGCCCGCAGGCGGGCAAGGGTGTCGGGCACGGCATGAGGGTCAGTAAAGCCCGCCTGACGACAGCGTGCCGAAATCGGCTTTCTTGGGAATGACCCTGGTCTTGCCCGATGCCGTGGTAACGGATGTTCCCGGATCGCCGCTTTCGCCGTAAGCAAACAGGGGCAGGTTCGCACCCATTGCAAAGCCACCGTCGACCAAAGCGCCGATGCCGAAGATCGGGTCCTCGCCTTCGCGGAAGTATTCGGCAATCACGTTGTCACCCGTGGCGCCATCGGGCAGCCTCGCGCCGCTGAAGCGGTCGATGTTCACGAAATAACCACCGGGTGGCACCCGGAATTCGCTGCCGCCATATTTCTTGATCGCGGTTTCCATGAATTGCTGGAACACCGGCACACACAGCGTGCCGCCAAAGGCACGCGGGCCAAGGCTGCGCGGCGTGTCATAACCGATATAGCAACCCGCCACGATGTTGGACGAAAAGCCGATGAACCATACATCCTTGGCATCGTTCGTCGTGCCGGTCTTGCCCGCAATCGGAACCGGCAGGCGAAGCTTGCTGGCCGAGCCACGCTTGACCACGCCCTGCATCATCGAGGTCAGCTGATAGGCGGTGATCGGATCAATCATCCGCTCGCGGTTAGAGATGATCACCGGCCCCGTTCCGGGATCAAGCGAGGCAAGCTGGCAATCCTCGCACTTGCGCTGGTCATGGCGGTAAACGGTCTTGCCGAACCGGTCCTGAACGCGGTCGACAAGGGTTGGCTCCACCCGTTCACCACCGTTGGCGAACATCGCGTAGGCCGCCACCATCTTGAACAGCGTGGTCTCCTGCGCGCCAAGCGCGTTGGCCAGAAACGGATTCATCCGGTCATAGACGCCGAAGCGCTCGGCATAGCCGGCAACCGTTTCCATGCCGACTTCCTGCGCGATGCGGATCGTCATCAGGTTGCGTGACTGTTCGATCCCGGTGCGCAGGGGGGTCGGGCCATAGAATTTGTTCGTTGAGTTTTTCGGCGTCCACAGACCCTGCGGCGTGTTCACCTCGATCGGCGCATCGACCACGATTGTGGCGGGGGTAAAGCCGCTGTCCAGCGCGGCTGCATACACAAACGGCTTGAAGCTGGAGCCCGGCTGGCGTGTGGCCTGAGTGGTGCGGTTGAAGACCGAATCCTGATACGAAAAGCCGCCCTGCATCGCCAGAACACGGCCGGAGTTCACGTCCATCGCCATGAACGCGCCCTGCACTTCCGGTATCTGGCGCAGCGACCAGCGCTTGAAACTGCCGTCTTCGTTGGTGACCTTGCGAACCAGAACAACGTCGCCGACATCAACCAGATCAGACGCCACCTGCGCCTTCTTTCCCAGCTTGCCATCGGCCTGACGTTTGCGCGCCCAGGTCACATCTTCGGCGGGAATGAAGTGACCGTCTTCGTCTTCCGGCACGCCCTCGATGCCGATCCGGGCCGAGGATTCGCCAGTGGCAAGCACCACCGCAGGCGACCAGCCCGGCACATCCCTGGGCAGCACCAGATCCTGCAGGGCCGGGCGCCAGTCGGTCTCGGACCCCAGCTTTTCAACGGGCAGAACCTGCTTGGTGCCGCGCCAAACGCCTTGCGAGCGATCAAATTGCTCCAGCCCGGCGCGCAGGGCAAGGGCCGCCGCCGTTTCAAGATCGCGGTCGACCGTTGCGCGAATGGTCAGGCCGCAGCTGAAAAATTCGTCCTCGCCAAAGGTGCCAGAAAGCTGGCGACGGATTTCATCGGTGAAATAATCGCGCGGCGGAAGTGAGGCGCGAAACGGCGGGTAATCGCCGTTCTGCACCGATTTCAGCGCGGTTTCCTTTTCGGAAAGGTAGGTCGCCTCGTCGATATAGCCGTTCTGCCACATCTCGCGCAGCACATAGTTGCGGCGTTCTGTGACCCGCTTTTTGGCACGCACCGGATGGTATTCGCCGGGCGCCTGCGGCATCGAGGCCAGCATCGCCGCCTCGCCCGCTGTCACATCACGCAGGGATTTGTTGAAATAGGTCTGCGCGGCCGCGGCCACGCCGTAAGAGTTCTGGCCCAGAAAAATTTCGTTCAGGTAAAGTTCAAGGATCTTGTCCTTGGACATGGATTGTTCGATCCGGGTCGCCAGAATGATTTCCTTGATCTTGCGCTCGCCCGTCCGGTCGCCCGACAGAAGAAAGTTCTTCATCACCTGCTGGGTGATGGTCGACGCCCCGCGCACCGTCTTGCCCCGGGTGCGCACAGCCTCGATCGCGGCTGCAATCATGCCGCGGGTATCATAGCCGTGGTGGGTGTAGAAATTCTTGTCTTCGGCGCTGATGAAGGCTTGCTTGATCAGATCGGGAATATCCTCCGAGGGCACGAAAATCCGCCGTTCCTGCGCGAATTCGTCGATGATCTGGCCCTCGCCGGAGTAAATCCGGCTGATCGTGGCGGGGGCATAGGTGGCAAGACTTTCGTGGCTCGGCAAATCGCGCGAATACATGTAGAACACCGCACCGATGGTCAGCGCGCCAAACAGCATGCCAAGCGTCACCATGGTGAAGATCGCGCCGAAGAATTTTCCGATGAATCGCAGCAAAGATCGCCCCTGTCCTGATATCCTTTCCATACACAGACGCAGCGGGAAGGTCAAAACACTAAGCCTGCCCGGTCACGTTCCGGCGAGCGGCCGCGCAGAGCCGTGGTTATGACTGCCGTCGGCGCCATTCGGCGACGATATCGGCCATGGTTGCAGGATGCCCGGCCTTGATCCATTGCATCAGGTCGCGCGTGAAGCGAAAATCTTCGCCGCACTGCGCCACCATGAAACGCCGAACGTTCTGGGTGTTCCGGTAGGTTGCATCCACCGGGGTGGTGATGTGAAGGGGCGCGCTGTGCCAGTCAAATCTCGTCATGCCCCGCCGCTCCCCTTCGCGTGTGCCCTATTTCCGCAACAACGCCTGCAGCGCCTGATCCTGCGCGCCCCACGCCGACAGCCCGTCACGGATGGCCTGCGTCATTTTCGAGCGCCACGCCGGATCGTTCAGCCGCGCCAGATCGCGCGCACTTGACAAAAACCCAAGCTCGATCAGAACCGATGGCACATCAGGCGATTTCAGCACCGAGAATCCTGCGGTCTGTTCAGGTTGACGGTGCATCTTGATCCCGGCCTTCTGCATGGCCTGCGCCAAAGCCACCGACAACCGCGCCGTGCGGGGTTCTGTTTCGGTGCGCGCCATGTCCATCAGCACGGTGGCCACCAGATCATCCTGTTCGCTCAGATCCACCCCGGCCAGCAGATCGTCACGGTCGTGCCGTTCGGCCAGCGCCGCCGAGGCCGCGTCACTGGCCGCATCCGACAGCGTGTATATTGTGGCCCCCACGGCCTCGCCTTCAGCCAAGGCATCGGCGTGCAATGATAAAAATACGTCGGCATGGACTGTGCGGGCGATGGAAATGCGCGACTCAAGCGGCATGAACACATCATCCTCGCGCGTCATCACAACCCGGAAACCGGCGCGCAGCAGAGCCTCTTTCAGCTCACGCGCAAACCCAAGCATCAGGTTCGCTTCGCTTACCCCGTCGTGTTCGGCACCGGGGTCGATGCCGCCGTGGCCGGGGTCCAGAACGATGATCGGCGGGCCGGGGTCGCGCTGTGATGCGGCGTGCGGCGGTGCGGCTG
>JBGSRQ010000283.1:0-3011 GCA_041737515.1 Rhodobacterales bacterium
AACCGCGCTTCGGCATCGGCTCCCTGATCAACCGGATGGCAGGCACGCCCGATGCGCCCGCCACCGAACGCACGCAACCGCAACAGCGCCAGCAGCCGCAGGTTACTGCCTATGACGATGAGGCGGAACTGAGCGCGGATCAGGAACGGATTGAAATTCCGGCGTTCCTGCGCCGTCAGGCGAACTGATCCACGCCCGAAAATGACGTAAAACAGCCCGGCACTGCCGGGCTTTTTTACTTTATAAACAAGGGCTGGCCGTGTGTTCGGGGAACTTGTGCGCGATTGCTTCAGGACTGTTACATCCGGTCACAAAGAGTGAGTTGAGCTTCGCGCCCCTGCGACTTACTTACAATTCGCAAGAGTGGGCGTGACCCGCCTGGCAATACCCAACGCCGAAAGAGGCCCCGCGTGCAAAGCACATTGAAATCATCTGCCACGTTCACCGGTACCGGGCTTCACTCGGGTGCGGCAGTGCGCATGGTTGTGACGCCCGCCTCGGCCGATTACGGCATCTGGTTCCACCGCACCGATATTGCCGGGCGTGATGCGTTCATCCCGGCGCGCTGGGATGCGGTTGTGCCGTCAAAACTGTGCACACTGGTGGCCAATGCCGCTGGACATTCTGTGTCGACCATCGAGCATTTGATGGCGGCGCTGGCAGGCTGTGCCATCCACAACGCCCTGATCGAGATTGACGGGCCGGAAGTGCCGATCCTTGATGGGTCCGCAGCACCGTTCGTTGATACGTTCCTGCAAAAGGGCATTCGCAGCCAGTCGGTTCCGGTGCGCGCGATTCGCATTCTGGAAACGGTTGAAGTGCGCGATGGCGATGCCGTGGCGCGGCTTGACCCGTCGGATATGCTGGAAATCGACTTTCACATCGACTTTACCGAGGCGGCGATCGGAAAACAGGACAAGCGGCTGAACATGTCAAACGGCGCGTTTGTGCGTGAACTGTGCGACAGCCGCACGTTCTGCCGTCAATCCGATGTGGATACCATGCGCGCCAACGGTCTGGCATTGGGTGGAAATCTTGACAACGCCGTGGTTTTTGAAGGCGACCGGGTGCTGAGCCCGGGCGGCCTGCGCCACGCTGATGAGCCGGTGCGCCACAAGATGCTGGATGCGCTGGGTGATCTTTCCTTGGCCGGTGCGCCAATCCTGGGCCGCTATACCGGCATCCGTGCTGGTCATGCGATGACCAATCGTTTGTTGCGCACGCTGTTCGCCCGCCCGCAGGCTTTTATCTATGTGGACTGTGGTTTGCAGACCGGTTGCAAACTGCCCGGCGTCGGCGTGGAACGTTCGGACGTTCCGGCGCACTCCTGAGCAAGCTTCAATCCCACGCAACCGTGCGAAAGGCGTTTTGCGCCCCGGTTTTTTCTGTGATAGGACATGGTCAAAGACTTCGTACTGCGCCTTACGGGCAGGACGGATCAGGCATCGGACAGGCGGGTAGACACAAGATGATGGGCGGAAACTCTGGCGCACGCCTTCTTGCAGTGGCGGTGATCGCCGTGGCGCTTTCGGGCTGTGGCGGTGGGCGCAACAAGGAACCATCGCTGGAAAGCCAGTCTGCCGAACAGATTTACAAGCGCGGCGAGCTGGCGCTTGAAACCTCCAAACGCCCCGAAGACGCCGTGAAATTCTTCTCCGAGGTGGAGCGTCTTTACCCTTATTCGGCGCTGGCCAAACGCGCGCTGATCATGCAGGCGTTCGGGTTTCATCGGGCCAAAAAGTATGAAGAGGCGCGGGCTGCAGCGCAAAGGTTCCTTGATAACTACCCAGGTGATGAAGACGCGCCTTATGCAAAATACCTGCTGGCACTGTCTTTTTATGATCAGGTCGATGAAGTCGGCCGTGATCAGGGTGTGACGTTCCAGGCCCTGCAAGCCCTGCGCGCCGTGATCGAGGAATATCCCGACAGCGAATATACGCAGTCGTCAATTCTGAAGTTCGACCTTGCCTTTGACCATCTGGCCGGCAAGGAAATGGAGATCGGGCGCTATTATCTGAAACGCGGCAACTACACTGCCGCGATCAACCGCTTCAAGGTGGTGGTGCAGGATTATCAGGCCACCACCCACACCGCCGAAGCATTGCACCGTCTGGTCGAGGCCTATCTGGCTTTGGGTCTGACGGACGAGGCGCAGACGGCTGGCGCGATTCTGGGCTACAACTATCAGTCAAACCCGTTCTATCAGGACAGCTTCAAGCTGCTGACCGGCAAAGGGCTGGCGCTGGAACCCAAGGGCGACAACTGGCTGACGGCGGTGTATCGTCAGGTCATTCGCGGCGAATGGCTCTGATCCGGGGGCAGTTTGATGCTCCGCGGGCTTGAGATACGCGACATGCTGATCATCGACAGGCTGGTGCTGGAGTTTCAGCCCGGCCTGAACGTGCTGACCGGAGAGACCGGGGCGGGCAAGTCCATCCTTCTGGATTCGCTGGGGTTTGTGCTGGGCTGGCGGGGTCGTGCCGAACTGGTGCGGCAGGGGGCCGAGCAGGGCGAGGTGGTCGCGGTATTCGATCTGCCCGCAGGTCATGCGGCCGAGGCGGTTCTGGCCGACGCCGGGATCGAGGCCGAGGGCGAGGTGATCCTGCGCCGCGTCAACCACTCCGATGGCCGAAAGACCGCGTGGATCAATGACCGCCGGGTGTCGGGCGAGGTGCTGCGGGCACTGTCGGATACTCTGGTTGAACTGCACGGCCAGCACGATGATCGCGGCCTTCTGAACCCGCGCGGGCACCGGCAGATGCTGGATATCTTTGCGGGGGTTGATCTGGCAACGGTGCGCGCTGCCTGGTCCGGGCTGGCTGCGTCCCGCAGGGTGCTTTTCGCGGCCGAGGCGGCTTTGGCTGCCGTGCAGGCCGAAGAGGAATTTCTGCGCCACGCGGTCAAGGAGTTGAACACGCTGGACCCGCAGCCCGGCGAAGAAGCCGATCTGGATGCCCGCCGCCGCAGTATGCTGGCCGCCTCCCGCATCCGCGCCGATATCGTGCGGGCCC
>JBGSRQ010000341.1:0-2875 GCA_041737515.1 Rhodobacterales bacterium
GGCGCGGCGCACGGGGTTGATCGCGGACCGGCTTCTTGCGCGGGATGCACCTCCGGTTTTGCTGGGCCTGGTTCTGGGCCTGGGCCTGGGTGCGGTGTTGGCAGTGAATTGGCAGGCCGCGATCCTGCTGTGTTTCTGGGCCGGGGCCTGGTTGGTGAACGCAGGCCTGGCACGGGGGCAGGGCGTTTGGGTGCGCTACATCGTGCCGATGGTATTTGGCGCGGCGGTTTTGGGTCTGTGGCAGATGGCGGTCGGGCTTTACGCGATTTCGCCCGCGGTCCTGCCCGCACCGTCGGCGATTGCAGCAAAGTTCGCCTCGGCCGCCCCGGTGCTCTGGTCCGATTTCGTGCAGACCTTTGTGATGGGGGCGCTCAGCGGCTACGTGATCGGGTGTGCCGCGGCGGTGGCGGTGGCGGTGCTGATCGACCGCAGCCCGTTCTTGCAACACGGGTTGCTGCCGGTGGGCAATTTCGTGGCGGCCCTGCCGATTGTGGGCGTGGCTCCGATCATGGTGATGTGGTTCGGGTTTGACTGGCATTCCAAAGCCGCCGTTGTGGTGATCATGGTGTTTTTTCCGGTGCTGGTGAACACGGTGGCAGGTCTGGCCGCAAGCGACCGGATGCAGCGCGATCTGATGGCGACCTGGGGGGCGGGATACTGGCAGGGATTGTGGAAGCTGCGCCTGCCTGCGGCGATGCCGTTCATTTTCAACGGGCTGAAAATCGCCTCGACGCTGGCCCTGATCGGCGCGATCGTGGCAGAGTTTTTCGGCAGCCCGACGCAGGGCATGGGGTTTCGCATCAATGCCGAGATCGGACGGACGGGTCTGGATATGATCTGGGCAACGATTGCCGTTGCGGCGCTGGCTGGTTCGGCCTTTTATGGGGTGATCACGGCGATTGAGCGCGGGGTGACGTTCTGGCACCCCAGTCAACGGCTTCAGGGCCAAAAGGTTTAACAAAGGGGCCGCAAAGGCCCCGCAACAAGGAGGTTGACGATGAAGAAATTACTGACAGGGGCGATGTTCGCGGCCTTTGCGGCAACGGGCGCGCAGGCCGAGGATGTGACGCTGCAACTGAAATGGGTCACGCAGGCGCAGTTTGCGGGCTATTATGTCGCCAAGGACAAGGGGTTTTACGAGGAGGAAGGGCTGAATGTGACCATCCTGCCCGGCGGCCCCGATGTGGCGCCGACGCAGGTTCTGGCGGGGGGCGGCGCGGATGTGGTGGTGGACTGGATGCCGTCAGCGCTGGCTGCGCGCGAAAAGGGTGTGCCGCTGGTGAACATCGCGCAGCCGTTCAAATCGTCGGGCATGATGCTGACGTGTCTGAAGGAATCGGGCGTGGCCTCGCCCGCCGATTTTGCCGACAAGACGCTGGGGGTCTGGTTTGGCGGAAATGAGTATCCATTCCTGAACTGGATGTCGCAGCTTGGCCTGAAAACCGATGGTTCGGCGGGTGGTGTCACCGTGCTCAAGCAGGGGTTCAACGTGGATCCGCTGTTGCAAAAGCAGGCGGCCTGCGTATCGACGATGACCTATAACGAATACTGGCAGGTGATTGATGCAGGCATCAAGCCCGAGGATCTGATCACCTTCAAGTATGAGGATGAAGGGGTCGCCACGCTGGAAGACGGGCTCTATGTGCTGGAGGACAAGCTGGCGGACCCGGCCTTTGTCGAGACGATGGCAAAGTTCGTGCGGGCCAGCATGAAGGGCTGGAAATATGCCGAAGCCAACCCTGATGAGGCGGCGGGGATCGTTCTGGAAAATGACGAGACGGGGGCGCAGAGCGAGGCACATCAGAAGCGGATGATGGGTGAAATTGCGAAGCTTACCGCCGGTTCGGATGGCACTCTGGACGAGGCCGACTATCAGCGGACCGTCGACAAGCTGTTGTCGGGCGGGTCGGACCCGGTGATCTCCAAGGCGCCTGAAGGGGCGTGGAGCCATGCAGTGACCGATATTGCGCTGAAGTGACGGTTCGGGGCGCGCCGGGGTGATCCGGCGCGCCCTGTCCGACCTTTGGGAAAATTCCTGACGGACGAATTTCAGGGGGGCTGTCTGCCCCCCTCTTGGCCTTAGGCCAATTCACCCCCCGAGGATATTTTTGTCAAAATGAAAGCGGGAGTTGGCTTTCGCGTCTGCTTCGGGCCCCAAACAGCGGACACCAAGGTGCCGGATCTTCAACCCGGAGGCGCGAGCAACTCAGGCAAGGAGAGGATGGCGTGCAGGGGGGACCTTGTTGATCGGTCAGCACGGCAGACGGGATCACAGGGTCTGCGGACTTTTGCAGCGGGCAAGATTTCAAATGATGCATTCGAGGCGGCACACCCCGCCACCCATGACCTTGGGATGGGTGCGATCTGGGGCACAGCATGGGTTTTTGCGATGATCTCAAGCAATATCGCCTGGCCGGCCAGCATCGCCCGATCAGCCAAGAGCTTGCGTGCGTTGGAGGGTGTTCCTGCATGGTGATCATCCAGACGACCGGCCGACGATCCACCTGCCGGGCATTGATCCTGCCTTGCGCATGCAGGGCAGTTTCATCAGGCGACCAGTCTTGGTGCATCAGGATCTGCGCGAAGAACGGGCCGCGAAGTTTCTTTTGGCCGGGCATTATCCTGTCTGGCCATTTCTTCGCATTGCCGCTTGCAAGAAGGCAGTATTGCTGCCGAGGTTCATAGCTTCGGCAATTGTCACGCGCTCCCGGCGTTCAGGGATGGCCGCGATGTGACTTCCTTCGCATGGCGGACCTGTCCCGCGGGTCCGGCTCCCCCCTTTACACTCTTTGTAAATCGGTCGCCTCCCTGTAAACTCCTGTCATTAGGGGAGACATTCATGCCGATGCTGGGGTTGACGGGGGGGCGGGTGCGC
>JBGSRQ010000369.1:0-4310 GCA_041737515.1 Rhodobacterales bacterium
TCTCCGGCTTCTTCAAGCTGCGCGACGGCTTTGGGTCACCGCCAGCGGAAAGACCTTGGCCGGGTTCAACAGCCATTTCGGATCGAACACATCCTTGACCGCAAGTTGCGCCGCCATGTCGGCATCCGAGAATTGCACCGACATCAGGTCGCGCTTCTCGATACCCACTCCATGCTCGCCCGTCAGGCACCCGCCCACCTCGACACACAGCTTCAGGATGGCCGCCCCCAAGGCCTCGCACAACTCCAGATCACCGTGCTTGTTCGCGTCGTACAGGATCAAGGGATGCATGTTTCCGTCGCCCGCGTGAAAGACGTTGGCAACATCCAGCCCGAATTCCCTTGACATCTCACCGATCCGGCGCAGCACAAAAGGCAGCGACGACACCGGGATCGTGCCATCCAGACACATGTAATCGTTGATCTGCCCCATCGCACCAAAGGCTGACTTCCGACCCAGCCAGATTTTCCTGGACTCGTCGTCGGACTTGCTTTCGCGGAATTCCACCGGGTCGTGGCGCCGCGCAATCTGGCCGATCAGCGAAAGCTGCTCGTCGATTTCGGCGGGGCTGCCCTCAACCTCCACAATCAGCAACGCCTCGCAATCGGGATAACCCGCCTTGGCAAAATCTTCGCAGGCGCGGATGCAGGGGCGGTCCATGAACTCGATCGCAACCGGCAGAATCCCCGCCTTGATGATGTCGGAAACGCAGGCCCCCGCAACCTCGTTGCTGTCAAACCCGATGAGCACCGGGCGGGCCCCTTCGGGTTTGGCCAGAATACGCAAGGTTGCCTCGGTCACCACGCCAAGCTGGCCTTCGGACCCACAGATGACGCCCAAAAGGTCCAGGCCCGGCGCGTCCAGATGCGCGCCGCCGATCTCAACCACGGTGCCATCCATCAGCACCATCGTGACACCCATCAGATTGTTCGTCGTCACCCCGTATTTCAGGCAATGCGCCCCGCCCGAGTTCATCGCGATATTGCCTGCAATCGCGCAGGCAAGCTGGCTTGAGGGGTCGGGCGCATAGAAAAACCCGTCCGCCTCGACTGCGCCGGTCACCGAAAGATTGGTGCGGCCCGACTGCACGCGGATGAACCGGTTCGGATAATCGGTTTCCAGCACGTCATTCATCCGCGCCACACCAAGGATCACGCAATCGGCGGTCGGCAAAGCCCCGCCGGCCAGACTGGTGCCCGACCCGCGCGGCACAACGGGCACACCCATCTTGTGACAGATGCGCAGAACATCCGACACCTCCCGGGTCGACCTTGGCAGCACCGCAACCAGTGGCGGGCAGCGATAGGCCGACAGCCCGTCACATTCATAGGCGCGGGTTTCCGAAGGGTCATGAATCACCGCATCGGCAGGCAGAACCTGCAGCAACCGCTGCACCAGTTCGGCTTTTACCGAAAGGATTGCGGGGTTCGGGACAGGCATCTCCATGATCACTCTCCTGATTTGGTAAAAACATATGACCAATTTACCGCTATGGCAAGCAGTCTTTCCGGCGGCTATGATGGGCCCATGTTCAATCTGACCCTGATTGCCCCGTTTTCCTATCTCGATCTTGCCGCCGTCGGCCTTTTGCTCGCACTCTGGGCCGGTCTGGGGTGGATTGTCGATCATCCGCCGGCGGCCCACCCTTCGGTGTCGCAACTCATGTCCCATTATCGCCGCGACTGGATGCGCGAGTTTGTCACGCGGGACCCCCGCATTTTCGATGCCAATGTCATCGACAGTCTGCGGCAGGGCACCGCCTTTTTCGCGTCTGCCACGATGATTGCAATCGGCGGGGGCATTGCGCTGATCGGGAACACAACGCCGCTTCTGGGGCTGGCGCAGGATCTGACGCTGATCGCCGACGCCCGGATGATCGAGATCAAGGTGATCTTCGTTCTGCTGCTGGTCGCCAGCGCGTTTCTGAAATTCGTCTGGGCGCACCGGTTGTTCGGCTATTGCGCAGTGCTGATGGCTGCGGTGCCGAACGACCCCACCGATCCGCGCTGCTATCCGCGCGCGGCTCAGGCGGGCGAGATCAACATCACCGCCGCGCGGGGCTTCAACCGGGGCCTGAGGGCGGTCTATTTCGCGCTTGGGGCGCTGGGGTGGCTGCTGGGTCCAGAGGTGTTGATGGTCACCACCGTGCTGACCGCAGGGGTGCTGATCCGGCGAGAGTTCTTTTCGCAATCGCGCAAGGTGATGATGGAGGACACGGCAAGGTGACTGGCACGGCCCCGGTTTTGTGGCACCCTGCCGCGATGAAATACACCATTGCCCTGATCCTTGCCTGCGCCACCCCGGCCTTTGCCGAAGACCCGCAGATCATCGCCGCCATCGCCACCCGGACCGGGGCGGGCTGGACCTTTGATGTCACCCTGAAACATCCCGATACCGGCTGGGACCATTACGCCGATGCGTGGGAGGTGTTGGCCCCCGATGGCTCCAGCCTTGGCCTGCGCGAACTGGTGCATCCGCATGAGGACGAACAGCCGTTCACGCGCAGCCTGTCTGGCGTGGCGATTCCCGACGGCACTGATCATGTGCTGATCCGGGCGCGCTGTCTGGTCGATGGCTGGGGTGAAGCCCGGTTCATGGTCGATCTGGACTAGGCGTCTTTCGCAGGCCCGCCAAACCGCCCTTCGCGCAGCCATGCCGCCACCGCGAACGCCGCCGCAAGCAGCAGATAAAGCCACCCCGGAAGCAGCGCCGCCACGGTCAGATCTTGGGTCACATACGCCCCGCGCGGGGTGATCCCGATCCAGCCCCGGCCTGCAGCCACGCTGCCTTCACGCACCGAACGGATGCCCGGCACACCGTCCTGCACCCGCAGAATACCGCCGTTCGTCGGGTCAATGATCGGGGATAGCCTGTCGCCGCTTGCAATCGTTTCCTCGAATTCCCTTGGCGCCGACGGGCCGACTCCCACCACCGCTTTCAGATCACCCTGCACCATCTTGTAAAGCCCAACGCCGGGTGCCTGCCAGGTGGCGACATAATGCCCCGGCTCCACCTCTGGCATCGCAACCGCGATCTCTGCACCGTCCGGCCCGGTGATGGTCACATCGCCAGGCGGCGTTTCGGCGATGGAGCGGCGGTTGATGGTCACAACTTCGCCCTGCGCGGTGGCGGTCAGCGCCTCTTCTTCAAGTTCGGGCTCTTTCAGCATCCAGTGGGCAAGACGGCGCAGCAGTTCCAGTTGCGGCCCGCCGCCCTCATAGCCCCGGCCCCAGAGCCAGGCCTGATCCGAGGCAAGAACGGCAGCCCGCCCCTCGCCCTCACGCGAAAGAACCAGCAGGGGAAGATCGCGCGCGCCGGTCATCAGAACCTGCGCGCCTTCTTTTGCAGAAATCTCCACCTGCCGGAACCAGCGGCCCCAGCCATCGGTCGGCGCATCCTTGTCCAGTCCCTGCGTTACCGGCTGGCGCTTGCCAAGATCGGTCAGCTTGGGCCGGAACCCGCCCGTGATCACCCGACTGGTCGCCGTGATCGGCAGGATATCGGCCAGGGGTGAAAACCACAGCCCATCCGCCGTGCCGAATTCAGGCCCCGCCGAAACCAGCACGGTGCCGCCGTTCAGAACATAGTTGCGTACGTTTTCCAGATAGGATGTCGGCAGGATTCCCCGCAGACGGTAACGGTCAAAGATGATCAGGTCGAATTCGTCGATCTTGTCGATGAACAATTCCCGCGTCGGAAAGGCGATCAGCGCAAGTTCATTCACCGGAATTCCATCCTGCTTTTCCGGTGGGCGCAGAATTGTGAAATGCACAAGATCGACCGAGGCATCCGATTTCAGAAGGTTGCGCCAGACCCGTTCGCCCGCATGCGGCTCGCCCGAAACCAGAAGCACACGCAGCCGGTCGCGCACGCCGTTCATCTGTATCACGGCGGCATTGTTGCGGTCGGTCAATTCGCCGTCCACCGCCGTGATCTGGAATTGCAGCACGTTCATGCCGCCATGCGCCAGCGTGACCGGCAGTTCCAGATCTTCGCCCGTGGGGACGCGGTAATTTTGCGGTTCTTCGCCGTCAACCGAGATGGAAAGATCCGCCTCACCCGCCACATCGGGGGGCACGGCGCCCTGATCCTCGATCTTCAGGGTCAGCGTGACCGGTTCGCCGATGATGGCAAAGGCGGGGGCGTTCTTCACGATCAGCCGGCGGTCCCAGTCTTTCTTCTCGCCCGTCAGAAGCAGGTGCAACGGCGCTGGCAGGCTGGGGGCCAGTTCGGTGTCATGCACCTGCCCGTCGCTGATGATGATCGCGCCCGCCACCCGCGCGCGGGGTTCTTCGGCCAGCGCATCGGCC
>JBGSRQ010000400.1:0-5729 GCA_041737515.1 Rhodobacterales bacterium
CGATCTGGCGGGCAGCACATTGCCGACCACAGCGCCCGTCGCAGGATTGCGCACCTGCACGCGCTGGCCACCGGCGACGGATCCTGCAAGGCGCGGGCGGGCATCAAACAGCGTCTCACGATACGGGTCGCGCGCCGCTTCAATCGCCCCAAGATCGGCGCTGTCGGTCAGATCGAAACCCTTCGAATTCAAGCGCGCCCCGAAGATATGCGGAGCGGTCGGAATCGCCGGGTTTGGCACCGCAGCCATCGCCTCCATCGCGGTGAACGGGCAGGCGGCGACGGATTGCGGCGTCACGTCCTCATCCACGATCTGGTTCACGAAGCTGGAGTTTGCTCCGTTTTCCAGCAACCGCCGCACAAGATAGGCCAAAAGATCGCGATGTGCGCCGACCGGGGCGTAGATGCGGCAGCGGGTGGCGTTGTCGGTCAGCACGATGTCGTGCAAACGTTCGCCCATACCGTGCAGGCGCTGGAATTCGAACGCGGTCTTGTCATTGCCCAGATCAAGGATTGCCGCGACCGTGTGCGCGTTGTGCGTCGCGAACTGCGGATAGATCCGATCTGTCATCGCCAGCAGTTTCTTGGCATTGGCGATGTAGCTCACGTCTGTCGCCTGTTTGCGGGTAAAGACGGGAAAACCTTCCAACCCAAGCACTTGAGCGCGTTTCACCTCGGCGTCCCAATAGGCGCCTTTCACCAGACGCACCATGATCCTGCGATCCAGCCGCACCGCCAGATCATAAAGCCAGTCGATCACCGCCCCAGCCCGCCGCCCATAGGCTTGCACAACAACGCCAAAGCCGTTCCATCCCGCAAGGCTTTTGTCTTTCAGCACCTCCTCGATGACCTCAAGGGAAAGCGCCAGTCGGTCGGCCTCTTCGGCATCAATGTTGAAGCCAAGGCCCGCCGCTTTCGCCAGCCCCGCCAAGGCCCGCACGCGCGGCACCAGTTCGGTCATCACCCGGTCACGCTTTGCCACCTCGTACCGCGGATGGAGCGCCGAGAGCTTCACCGAAATACCGGGGTTCTCGCGGATGTCGGGGCTTTTCGCCGCCTTGGCTATACCGTTGATCGCATTGGCATAAGACAGATGATAGCGGCGCGCGTCGGCTTCGGTGCGGGCGGCCTCGCCCAGCATGTCATAGCTGTAGGTATAGCCTTTCGCCTCCAATTCTGCCGCGCGCTTCATGGCCGAGGTGATGGTTTCGCCGAGCACGAACTGCCGCCCCATTTCCTTCATCGCGCGGGAAACAGCGGTGCGGATCACCGGTTCGCCCAGCCGTTTGACGGCAGCACGCAGATGGCCCGCGATGCCCGGTTCGCGTTCATCCAGAACCTTGCCGGTCAGCATCAGGGCCCAGGTCGAGGCGTTGACCAGACTGGACGCCGATTTCCCCAGATGACGGCCCCAGTCCGACGGTGCGATCTTGTCTTCGATCAGCGCATCCATGGTGGTGGCATCGGGCACGCGCAGCAATGCTTCGGCCAGACACATGAGCGCGATGCCTTCGTCGGTGGACAGCCCGTATTCGGCCAGAAACACCTCCATCAGGCCCGGTTTGGCAGACGACCGGATGCGGCGCACCAGATCGGCCCCCGACGCGGATATGCGCGCCCGCTGTGCCGGATCAAGGCCCGCGTCGGCAATCAGGCTCGCAACAAGGGCCGTCTCATCGGGCAGACTGTGCCGGTCGATCCTGATCCAGGCTTCGGGGTGCGGGGTGTTCATGGCATGCTCCTGTCTTTGGCCCATCATACTTGGGAAATGACAGGCGGTCTTCCTGATGATAGACCTTTCTGCAGCCATTTCGCCTTTCAAGACGGAGCGTCACGATGCAAAACGACCGCGCCGATCTGGATCGTTTCGACCATGCGATTCTGCGCATTCTGGCGGTGGACGGGCGCATCAGCGCCACCGAACTTGCCCGCCGCATCGGGCTGTCCAAATCACCCACCCAAGCCCGCTTGAAACGGCTGGAGGAGACGGGCGTGATCACCGGCTACCGCGCGCTTGTGAACCCTGTCCGGATGGGCCTTGCTCATGTGGCTTTCGTCGAAGTGCGCCTTTCGGACACGCGTGAGGCGGCGCTGCAGGCGTTCAACACCGCCGTGCGCACCGTGCCCGAGGTCGAGGAATGTCACATGATCGCCAGCCGCTTTGACTATCTTCTGAAAGTGCGCTGCGCCGATATTCAGGATTACCGCCGTGTGCTGGGCGAAAAACTGTCGTCGTTGCCCCATGTTTCCAGCACCTCGACCTATGTCGCGATGGAGGCGGTGAAGGACGGCGGGGCCTAGCCTGCAGCCCGCCTGTGCGGTCGCGATATCGTTTGCCTAAGAGGTAAATTGCGCTTAAAAACCTGCCATTGGCTCTTTTATTGATCACAGGAGTTTTCGCATGCCACGGGCGTATTTCCAGAACGCGGTCGATTTTCGTGTCTTCTCCTTCGGCAACGGCACGCTTTCGTTTTCTGACAATTCCTTTACCGGCATCGGACTTCAGAATGCCGGTGGGGTCTATCTTTACGATGACTTCCTGCGCATCGACACTCCGGCGCCGACCGCAAACGATCCGCGTTTTTTCAGCATTGACCTTGCGTTTTCTGCCGGAGTGATCACCGGCGGAACGATGCTTGCCTGGGCGATGCAGCAAACCACGGGGCAGCAGGATTACTTTTTCGACATCTCCCGCCCGGCGATTGATTTCAACAGCGTGCTGGCTTCGACATCCACGGCAGACGACGTGGCCATGGTGCGCAGCCTGCTGTCGGGCGACGATTTCATCAAGGTGACCGGCGGATCAAGCTATCTGTTCTCGGGCTATGGAAATGACCGGATTGAAGGCGCCAATGGCAACGATTCGATCTATGGCGGCCCGGGACGCGATGTGGTGCTTGCCAGCGGCGGCGCTGACCACGTCTATGGCGGCACAAGCAATGACCGCATTTTCGCGGGTGGCGCGAATGATGTCGCCAAAGGCGATGCAGGCAATGACAGTGTCAGCGGCCAGACCGGGTTTGACACCGTATATGGCGGTGCGGGCAACGATACCGTCAACGGCGATCAGGGCAATGATGAGGTGAACGGCGACGCCGGGAACGATCTGGTCATCGGCTCCATCGGGTTTGACCGGTTGTTCGGCGGCACCAACAACGACGTGCTGAACGGCGGCAGCGGGAATGACACCCTGACGGGCGGTCGCGGCAACGACCGGCTTTTTGGCAGCACAGGGGCAGACTACTTCCATTTCAGGGCCGGCGACGGCAACGACACCATTGGCGATTGGCGGGATGGCGTGGATCACATCCGGGTATTTGCGGCCGGGGGCACCAGCGTGTCATTCAACGTCGATTACAGCGGGAACAATGCCGTGGTCCGGTTCCTTGATGTGACGCTGACCATCCTGAACGTGGCCGATGACAGCCTGCAACTGGGTAGCGATCTTCAGGTCGCGCTCCTGTAAGACTGGACTGGTGCCCGCGGCCGGAATCGAACCGGCACGCCCGGAGGCAAGGGATTTTAAGTCCCCAGTGTCTACCGTTCCACCACGCGGGCCCGGGCCGCACCATACTTGCTTTGAAGGCCGGGTAAAGTCTTGGCGTTGTGCTGCACTGCGGCGATTGACAGCCCCACGCCCCTTGGGCACAACGGGGCTGACAATGCCGGAGGGGTCGGTTCATGAAGAAGATCTACGACACTGCCGCAGCCGCACTGGACGGGGTTCTGTTCGATGGCATGCTGATTGCAGCAGGGGGCTTCGGGCTGTGTGGCATACCCGAACTCTTGATTGCGGCCATCCGCGATGCAGGCACGAAAAACCTGACGGTTGCTTCCAATAACGCGGGCGTTGACGGTTTCGGGCTTGGGGTTTTACTGGAATCCCGTCAGGTCAAGAAGATGATGTCGTCGTATGTCGGGGAAAACGCGGAATTCATGCGCCAGTATCTGAGCGGCGAGTTGGAGCTGGAATTCAACCCGCAAGGCACGCTGGCCGAACGGATGCGGGCCGGTGGTGCCGGCATTCCCGGTTTTTACACCAGGACCGGAGTCGGCACGGTGATTGCCGAGGGCAAACCGGTGATGAATTTCGACGGCCAGGACTACATTCTGGAACGCGGCATCGTGGCCGACCTCTCCATCGTCAAGGCGTGGAAGGCCGACCCGTCGGGCAACCTTGTGTTCCGCAAGACCGCGCGGAACTTCAACCCGCCCGCCGCGAGTTGCGGCAAGATCTGCGTGGCCGAGGTCGAGGAAATCGTGCCGCTGGGCAGTCTGGACCCCGATACGATCCATCTGCCTGGCATCTATGTGCACCGCATCGTGCAGGGGCAGCATGAAAAGCGCATCGAACAGCGCACCGTCAGAAAGGCATCCTGATCATGTGGGACCGCAACCAGATGGCCGCCCGCGCGGCGCAGGAACTTCAGGACGGCTGGTATGTCAACCTTGGCATCGGTATCCCCACGCTGGTGTCGAATTATATCCCCGAGGGGGTTGAGGTGACGCTGCAATCGGAAAACGGAATGCTGGGCATGGGCCCCTTTCCGCTTGAGGGCGAAGAAGACGCCGATCTGATCAACGCGGGCACGCAGACGATCACAGAACTGCCGCAAACGGCGTTTTTCGACTCGGCGCAGTCTTTCGCGATGATCCGCGGCGGCAAGATCGCGATGGCAATCCTTGGCGCGATGGAGGTGGCCGAGAATGGCGACCTTGCGAATTGGATGATCCCCGGCAAGCTGGTGAAGGGCATGGGCGGGGCCATGGATCTGGTTGCCGGAGTGGGCCGCGTTGTTGTGGTGATGGATCACACGTCGAAACACGGCGAGTCCAAGGTGCTGAAGGCCTGCAGCCTGCCATTGACCGGCAAGGCGGTGGTGGACAGGATCATCACCAACCTTGGCGTGCTCGATGTGGTGCCCGGCGGGTTGAAGCTGGTCGAACTTGCCGACGGTGTGACAGAGGCTGAATTGCGCGCCGCAACCGAGGCGACGCTGGTCTGATCCGCATTGCAGCCCCGGACCTGATCCGGGGCCTCCGTTCGGCCAGAGCGGGTGGTGATTGATCGGGTTCAGCAGATCAGACACGACACGCAACATTCCCGACCGCGTGCCTGCCCTGAATTTTCTTCAATCTGAACCGGATGATAGGAAATTCGCTCTAATTGCTGGCCGAGATGATATTGAACACGCATGGGTCACTGACCAGCTCGGGCGGCGAGGCGCACAGCCCCTGCGCCACCTGCCACGCTGCCAGCACCTTGGGCACATAATCGCGCGTTTCGGCATAGGGTGGCACGCCGGAATTCGCGTCAATCGCCCCCTCGCCCGCGTTGTAGGCAGCAATCACCATCAGCGGATCATGGTCGAACCGCTTCATCAGCCAGTCCAGATAGGCCACGCCGCCCTTGATGTTCTGCGTCGCATCCTTGGAATCCGTGACGCCAAAGCGCTCCGCCGTCGCCGGTATCAGTTGCATCAGCCCCTGCGCCCCGGCCGAACTTAGGGCATCGACCTTGCCGGCACTCTCGATACCGATCACTGCCAGAACCAGTGCGGGCGACACTTCCGTGCCAATCGTCGCCTTCAGGATTTCGGTGCCATAGTTGGCGGCCAGTGTCTGCATCTGCTGCAAGCGCGGGGCGGCCACCGATTTGCCCCCCGGCCCCTGACTTAACGTCGCCATCGCAAGCGTGTAGCGGCCCGAGACGGAGTCGCGCGCCGGAGG
>JBGSRQ010000427.1:0-1517 GCA_041737515.1 Rhodobacterales bacterium
GCTCCGGCCTGAACCATCCGCCCGACGCCGAAATGATTGCGCACCCGGTCAAAGGCCGCGATCAGCGGGGCGGCCCCGATGGCATAGCCAACCCGCGCGCCCGCCATGCCATATCCCTTGGAGAATGTCCGCAGCCGGATCACACGCGGGTCATCGGGCGCGATGTCGGTGGTCGTGCCGTGGGGGGCCAGATCTACATAAGCCTCGTCCAGCACCAGCAGCGTGCCTTGGGGCAACGCCTCGATCATCGCGGATATCGTCGCTGCCGGATGGCATGACCCCATCGGATTGTCAGGGTTCGACAGATAGATCAGCCGCGCCGAAACCTGCGCCGCGCGGGCGACCAATGCATCGGTATCCTCGAACCACCCGGCATAGGGCACCTTGTGCAGGTTCCCGCCAAAGCCCGCGACATGGTAGTTGAATGTGGGATAGGCGCCATCCGACGTGACCACCGCATCGCCGGGTGCCACCATTATCCGCACCAGATTGCCCAGCAACCCGTCAATGCCTTCTCCGATCATCACATGCGCGGGATGGATGCCGTGATGTGCGCCGATGGCTGCGCGCAGATCGTGGCAATCCGGGTCGCCGTACATCCAGACGTCTTTCGCCGCGGCCGCCATCGCGGCAATGGCGCGCAAAGAGGGGCCGCACATCGATTCGTTGGCCCCAAGGCGGGCGGTGAAGGCGGCTCCGCGTTCGCGTTCCTGCCGTTCCGGGCCGACAAAGGGCACGGTTGCGGGAAGCGATTGCACAAGCGGTGTCAGGCGCGGAGTTTCCATTCCGCATGAAAGCCAGAAACCCGCACAGGGGGCAAGATCGCTTGTCGGGGCGGAGAGAGGGGGGCATCCCCGCCCGATATGCGCGCCTGCGCCCCTGTGGTCGGACCGATGCTGGCCCTTGCGGCCCATGCGCAGGTGCCGCCCTTGCCCGTGCAGGATCAGATCAGCTTTGGCGATGGCGGCAGCAACTTTGGCGGGTCGCCCTGAACGATCCGGGCTGACGATACCGCGATCTTTTCGGCGCGCGGGGATTCGTTGCCGCCACAACGCCGGGGCCGGGTGATGACGTCAAGGGGCGCAGGCTTGGCCAGCTATTCGGTGTCGGGAATTTATCAATCGGTGCAGGACGTTGTTGCTGTTGTCAGGCGGAACCGAACGCCGAAGGCAGCGCCGTGTCATGATGTGATCTGCACCGATGCGGGTGAGATTTTTCTGCCTGTTGTGCCACTTGCAGCAGCGCCGGTGACGGCGAGCGCCCCGGACTGTATCAGACGTGACGCCGGCACAAATCCGGCGGTTGTGGCATTTCACGAGACGTTGCGGGCGCTTGTGGCAACGCTGTCCATCACCGCGCGCACGGCGACTGTGACACCGCCGGTTGGGGGGCCGTCTGCCCCCCACGGCCTGCGGCCTTCCCCCCGAGGATATTTGTGAACAGAAAAAACGGTTTGCAGCGGATTTCAGTCAATCTGATTCGGATTGAAGGACAGGCAGGACCTGAAGGCCCAGGGG
>JBGSRQ010000438.1:0-2532 GCA_041737515.1 Rhodobacterales bacterium
GCGCACCACCATGACCTTTAGCAAACCCTTGGTGAGCCGTTCGGCCTGCGCGCGATCGTTGTGGTGATACGCGGCGTGCTGCACACTGAGCGCAGCACCATGCTCCTTGCGCGCCTGCGCCTCGGTCAGCCCCACCTGCGCCAGTTCGGGGTCGGTATAGGTCACCCACGGGATATGCGCGGTCCTGGCCCTTGACGGCAGCCCGAACAGCATCGAACGGATGATGACCCCGGCATGATACCCCGCGACATGGGTAAATTGCAGCCCGCCCGCCGCATCACCGATGGCGTAAACCCGGCGGTTGGTAGGGTTGCGCAGGCTGGCATCGACGCGCACGCCCTTCTTGTCATGCGCGATGTTGGCGGCCTCAAGATCCAGCCTGTCCAGCGATACCTTGCGCCCCACTGCCAGCAGAATGTGACTGCCAGCGATGGTCTTGCCGCCCTCGGTTTCCACCACGACAGCACGATCCTGGCCGGACACGGCGGTGACCTTGGTGCCCTCCAGCAAGGTCACACCTTCGGCGCGCAGGGCGTCGATCACGATGGCGGCGGTTTCGGGATCGTCGTTGGCAAAAGCCTTTGCGCCCTCGACCACCGTAACCTCGCAACCCAACCGTCGGTGCGCCTGCGCCATTTCCATGCCGATCGGCCCACCGCCGATGATGATCAGATGATCGGGCCGGGTGCGCAGATCGAAGATCGTCTCGTTGGTAAGGAACGGCACCCCGTCAAGCCCCGGAATAGGCGGCACAAGCGGGCGCGAGCCGGTGGCAATGACAAAGCGGCGCGCGGTGATTTCCGTATCGCCCGCCTGAACCGTGGTGGGCGATGTAAAGCGCGCCCAGTCTCGGATCACCTGCACGCCCAGTCCCTCGAACCGTTCCTGACTGTCGACCGGCGCGATGGCTTCGATGACCCGCGCGACATGATCCTTTGCGGCGGCAAAATCCACCTGCGGCACCACCGGGGCCACCCCGAACGCCGCCCCCGTGGTCATGGCATGGGCGTGTTTTCCTGCTGCGATCAGCGCCTTTGACGGGATGCAACCCACATTGAGGCAATCGCCACCCATCTCGGCCCCTTCGATCAGCACAACGCGCGCGCCCATCTGCACAGCCCCCGCCGCCACGGACAAGCCGCCAGATCCGGCACCGATGATGCAGATATCGGTGGTGATCCTTGCCATGTCAGACGTCCTTTTTCCGAACCACCTTGATCACCATTGGCAAAGCCGACAGAACCGCCAGCCCCAGCAGCGGCAACAAAACCTGCGGCGACCAGATGATTGAAAGATCGGGGCGTTCCTCACGCGCGAAAACCTCGCCCAACCCCGCACCGACCGACGTGAACACCAGCGCGCCCGGTATGATGCCCAGCGCGGTCGTCAGCGCGAACCGGCTGAGCCGGACCCCCATGAAAGCAGGAACCAGATTGGCCACAAAGAACGGCACAACGGGGATCAGGCGCATGGTCAGCAGCACCGAAAACTCATTCTCCTGCAGCCCCTTCTGCAGCTTGGCCACCCCACCACCGCGGTTTTTCAGCCCGTCCGCAAAGCGCTTGCCAAAGCCGCTGCGGGCGGCCAGAAAAATGCCGATAGCCCCCAGCGTCGCCCCCGTCACATTGTAGACAACGCCCGGAAACAGGCCGAACAGGAACCCGCCGGTCAGCGTGGCCACGGTCGCCCCCGGCAGGCTGAACGCCACGATCAGAATATAGGCTCCGATAAACCCCAGCGAGGCCCAGAAATAGTGATCATCCCGAAACGCGATCAGGGATTCGCGATGCTCGGCCAGTGCATCAAAACTCAGATGCTGGCGCAGCGTGAAAAATCCGACCACTGCCACGATGACGATCACGAGGATCGGCAGGCGTCGGACCCAGACAGAGGCAGGGCGGGCGGTGGAGTCGTTCACATGGCTCTCCGGTTCTCTGGCGCGACCATGCGCACAAAGGCGGTGCGGGGCTAGAGTGATCACGCGGCATTGATCGGCGGTGATGATATTGCAGCACTTGGGGCGGGAATTGAAACATTCCACTGATGGTAGACGCCCGAAAAACCGCACCAAGCGGAATTGACTTGCCCGGATGACCTGCGTAAAGGACGGGCTTCGATATTCAAAGCGGCGCGAATCCGGGTGGATTTGGTGCCGCAGTCTGATGGAGACCGCGATGAAGCGCACTTTTCAACCGTCGAACCTGGTTCGCGCCCGCCGTCACGGGTTTCGCGCCCGCATGGCAACCAAGGGCGGCCGTATCGTGCTGTCCAACCGTCGCGCCAAAGGCCGCAAAAAGCTGTCGGCTTAAGTCTTTCCTCCCTTTTTTCGAAGGGGTTACGACATGACGCCGCCGCAGGTCAAGGAGTTGGGCAATGACGCCCCGCACCCTCAGCCTGCGGCGGTTTCCGTTTGTCTTGTGGTCATGGCCAAACGCGCCGATTTCCTGCGCGCCGCGTCGGCCCGCCGGCAGGGCACGCCAGGATTCATGCTGCAAGCCCGTGCGCGCAGCGACGACAGCGGTGCGGTGCGGG